>NZ_LZJD01000092.1:0-8208 GCF_001666875.1 Mycobacterium sp. E802 | reverse complement strand
CGGCGCTGGACAGTCTGGGAAAATCAATCTCATGAGTACCCGCACCGCGACCGCCGGCCAACCCGAGTTGGCGCCCCGGCCCGGCCGTCCGTTCGGGATCTACATCCACGTACCGTTCTGCGCCACCCGGTGCGGGTACTGCGACTTCAACACCTATACGCCGGCCGAACTCGGGGGCGCCAACCCGGACGGCTGGCTGGCTGCGTTGCGAGTCGAACTGCGGCTGGCCGCGGCCCAGGTCGGTTCGGTGCCGGTGCAGACGGTGTTCGTCGGCGGCGGTACCCCCTCGTTGCTGGGCGGGGCCGGTCTGGCCGCGGTCCTGGGCGCCGTTCGGGACAACTTCGCGCTGGCCGCCGACGCCGAGGTCACCACCGAGGCCAACCCGGAGTCGACGTCACCGCGGATGTTCGCGACGCTGCGCGAGGCCGGTTACACCCGGATATCGCTGGGCATGCAGTCGGCGGCACCGCAAGTTTTGGCCGTGCTGGATCGCACGCACTCGCCGGGACGGGCCCCGGCGGCGGCGAGGGAGGCCCGTGCCGAGGGATTCGAGCACGTCAACATCGACCTGATCTACGGCACGCCGGGGGAGAGCGATGACGATCTGCGGCGCTCGATCGACGTCGCGGTGGCCGCCGGCGTCGACCATGTGTCCGCGTACTCGCTCATCGTCGAGGACGGCACGGCACTGGCCCGGCGGGTACGTCGCGGCGAGATCGCCCGGTCCGACGACGATGTGCTGGCCCAGCGTTACGAACTGCTCGACACTCGGCTGTCAGCGGCCGGGCTGAATTGGTATGAGGTGTCGAACTGGAGCCGGGCCGGCGGGGAATGCCGGCACAACCTCGGCTATTGGAACGGCGGTGAGTGGTGGGGCGCCGGTCCGGGAGCGCACGGCTTCCTCGGGTCGACGCGGTGGTGGAATGTCAAGCACCCCAACGCTTATGCGCATGCGTTGGCCGACAGCAGGTTGCCGATCGCCGATTTCGAGGAGCTCGGTGCGCGCGATCGGCATGTCGAGGACGTGATGCTGCGGGTCAGGGTTCGTGACGGGCTCCCGGTGGCACTGCTCGATTCCGGCGAACGGTCTCGAGCCGAAACCCTGTGTGGTGAAGGTCTTCTGGCCGCGCACCAGTCCTCGCTGGTGTTGACCGACCGTGGACGTCTGCTTGCCGACGCGGTGGTGCGCGACCTGCTGGGGTAGGGCGCGGAGCGCGACGGTTCCTGTGCGAAATCTGTGAGGTATCTGTGCGAAAGTATGTGCTCTCGTAGGGAAAACGTGTTCGGTACGTAGGTCTGTGCAATGAGTTAGGCGAGGCTATGCTTTGCCGAATGCTCACCAGGAATGCCCAAGCTGACTGCAATGCTTCGGCCGCCCTCGTCTCGATCGAGCTGCCGACAGGTGACGGCGCGATCTGTCCCGCCGACCTGGCCGCCGAGATTGCCCGCGCGGGTGACGCCGACGGGAACGACTATGTGGTCTACGAGCGGGGAAACCGATGGCTGTTGGCGTCCGGATCGCAGCGCGGCGTCGAACTGGACAGCGATGAGATACGGCTCACCCACGACGGCGCGGTGGTGGCCAGTCGGTCGTGGACAGGCAGGCCGGGCAGCGTGCTGGGGCAAGCGGTGGACCAGATGCTCGCCGACCCGGAAACCAAGTCCGACACCGCGTTCGGTTGGGTCGCATTCGAATTCGGGGCGTACAAGTTCGGCCTGGCCGACCGGCTTCCGCCGAAGACGCCGTTGGCCCGCGTATTCAGTCCGCTCACTCAGATCGAGGTGACCGCCGAGCGGGTCATACTGCGCGGGGCCCACCCGAGTCATCACGATGTCGTGCGGCGGCTGATCGCCGAAGGGCTCCCGGTGACGTCCCCTCCGCGGGCGGTCGATATTCGCCAGGACGGCAGCGCTTACCGCGAGCGGGTGGCCTCGGCGATCGAGGAGATCGTGGCCAGCCGCTATCAGAAGGTCATCCTGTCGCGGCGATTCGACGTCCCGTTCCGGCTCGACTTCCCGTCGACGTACCGGTTGGGTCGCCGGCACAACAACCCGGCGCGGTCATTTCTCTTGCGGCTCGGCTCACTTCGTGCCCTGGGCTACAGCCCCGAACTCGTCGCCGCCGTACGTGGGGACGGTTCGGTGATGACAGAGCCGTTGGCCGGCACCCGAGCATTCGGTCGCGGCGCCGCCAATGACCGCGCGGCACGCGACGATCTGGAGTCCAACTCGAAGGAGATCGTCGAACACGCGATCTCGGTGCGCAGTTCGCTGCAGGAAATCGCCGAGGTTGCCGAACCCGGCACAGCGACGGTCACCGATTTCATGACGGTTCGCGAGCGCGGAAGCGTGCAGCACCTGGGTTCCACGGTGGGTGCGCGTCTCGACCCGTCGATGGATCGGATGGACGCGCTGGAGGCGCTGTTCCCGGCGGTGACGGCATCGGGTATTCCCAAGGCCGAAGGGGTCGACGCGATCCTGCGCCACGACGAACTCCCTCGTGGCTTGTACTCCGGGGCGGTGGCGATGTTCTCGGCCGACGGTTCGCTCGATGCCGCGCTCGCACTGCGAGCGGTCTACGAAGCCGACGGGCGCACCTGGCTGCGGGCCGGTGCCGGAATCATCGCCGAATCCACACCCGCTCGCGAGTTCGAGGAGACCTGCGAGAAGCTGAGCACGTTGTCGCCGTATTTGGTCGGCGTGCCGGAAGCGGGGCCGGTATGTGAGTGAGCTAACACGGGCCAAAGCCGACGAAACTGCAGGTCTTACCGTCCACGTCGACGGTATAACTGCACGTCACAGCCGGTCGGGGGCCTCCCAGTAGATTCACAGGTTCGGGCGGGGTAGTCCTCCCGAACCTGTTGGCCGTGTGCCACTATGGTCCGCATGTCCGCAGCGTATTTAGGCAAGCCTATCCAGACTTTCCTTCGCTCGGGATCCTGCTGACATGGCGCCGGAACCTTTCGTCTCCGAGCCTGTCGCTGTGATCGGCCTGGCCTGCCGTGTCGCCGGCAGCATCGCCACTCCGTCGGACTTCTGGAACTTCCTGCTCGACGGGCGCAGCCACGTCACGGAGGTGCCCGAGGATCGGTGGGAGCCGTATCTGCAGCGGGACCCGCGCAATGCCGCGGTGCTGCGTGAGGTCACCCGACTGGGCACCTTCCTCGACGATCTCGCCGGATTCGACGCCGAGTTCTTCGGCGTCTCGCCTCGCGAGGCCGAGGTGATGGACCCACAGCAGCGGTTGGCGCTCGAGGTCAGCTGGGAGGCACTCGAATACGCCGGGATATCGCCCAAAACGCTGGCCGGCAGTGACACCGCCGTGCTGATGGGCGTCAACTCCGACGACTACGGCAAATTGATCATGGAAGACCTGTCCGGCATCGACGCCTGGACCGGCATCGGCACATCGCTGTGCGGTATCGCCAATCGGGTGTCACACCTGTTGGATCTCCGCGGTCCGAGCGTGGCGCTGGATGCGGCATGCGCAGCCTCGCTGGTCGCGGTGCACCAAGCGTGTCAGATGCTGCGCGCCGGGGAGACGTCGCTGGCTCTGGCCGGCGGGGTCAGCGCACTGATCGGGCCGGGCCTGACCCGTGTCCTGGACGAGGCCGGCGCCACCGCGCCCGACGGTCGCTGCAAGACCTTCGATGCCGCCGCCGACGGATACGGACGCGGCGAGGGCGCCGGTGTGGTGGTGCTCAAACGGCTCGCCGACGCCGAACGCGACGGTGACCGCATCCTGGCGGTGGTCCGCGGCGGTGCCACCGCTCAGGACGGGCGCACGGTCGGCATCATGTCACCCAACGGCGCCGCCCAGGCTGACATGTTCCGGCTGGCCTGCCGGGCCTCCGGGGTCGATCCGGCGAGTGTGGGATACGTCGAAGCCCATGGAACCGGCACTCCCACAGGCGATCCCACCGAGGTCGGGGCGCTCGCCGAGGTGTACGGCGCCGGACGTGACGAGCAGGATCGATGCCGGATCGGATCGGTCAAACCCAACATCGGCCACCTGGAGGGCGGCGCCGGGGTGATGGGCCTGATCAAGACGGTCCTGGCACTGCACCATGAGGCGATCCCACCCACCGCCGGGCTGCGGCAACTGACGGATGCCGTCGACTGGGCCAACAGCGGGCTTCGGGTTCCCACCGAAGTCGAGCCGTGGGCGCGCACCGACACCCCGCGTCGGGCGGCGGTCTGCAGCTACGGCTACGGCGGCACGATCGCGCACGTCCTGCTCGAAGAGGCACCGACGCCACGGCCGACGACGAACCGCATCGCGCCCGGTCCGGTCATCGTCCCGCTGTCCGCGCGGTCCCAACAACGCCTGGCACATCAGGCCGCGGCACTGGCCGACCACCTCAGAACGGGGCATCAGGCAGTGGCGCCGGTGGCCGCCACGCTGTGGACTCGCCGTACCCACGAGCCCGTCCGAGCCGCGATCGTCGCCGAGCAGCGACATGAGTTGATCGCCGGTCTCGACGCCCTGGCCCGCGGTGAATCCAGCAGCACCCTGGTCACCGGTACGCTCCCGGGCGGGCAGGCCCGAGATGCGGTGTGGGTGTTCTCCGGACACGGTTCCCACTGGGCCGGTATGGGGCGTGAACTGCTCACGCACGAGCCAACTTTCGCCCGCATCATCGACGAGGTCGACGAGGTGTTCGGTCCGGAGCTCGGCTTCTCCGCCCGCGAGGCGCTGAGCACCGGTGAACTCGGTGGCACCGACCGGGTTCAAGCACTGACCTTCGCCATGCAGGTCGGATTGGCCGCGGTCCTGCGTGAGCGCGGGGTACGGCCGGCCGCGGTGATCGGGCACTCGGTCGGTGAGGTCGCGGCCTGCGTGGTTTCCGGGGTGTTCGAGCTGCACCAGGGCGCGGCCGTCGCCTGCTATCGCGCGCGTGGTTTCCGTGCGGTGATGGGCCATGGCGCCATGGCATTGGTGCGGCTGCCGTTCGCGGAGGCCGAAACCCGGCTGACCGGCCGCACCGATGTGGTGGCGGCGATCAGTGCGTCGGCCGAATCCTGTGTCATCTCGGGCCGCACCGCTGCCGTCGACGAGGTCTGCCGCATGTGGGCCGAGCAGGGCATCGTGGTGCGCCGAGTCAACACCGACGTGGCCTTCCACAGTCCCGCGATGGACGATCTGACCGCTGCCCTGGCCGAGAACGTCGCACGTCTTCAGCCGCCCAGCGAAGCCGAGATCCCGCTGTACACCACGGCTTTGGCCGATCCGCGGTCGGCCGCACCGCGCAACGCCGACTACTGGGTGCAGAACCTGCGCGGCCAGGTGCGGTTCGCCGAGGCCGTCACGGCAGCCGCCGAGGACGGGCACCGGCTGTTCCTGGAGGTGTCCGCGCATCCGGTGGTGTCACATTCGGTCGTGGAGACCTTGCTGCACCTGGGCATGGACGACCACGCCGTCGTCCCGTTGCTGCGACGCAACACGTCTGAGTCGGCTGCGGTCACGGCGGCGGTCGCGTCGTTGTACTGCCACGGTGCCGACGTCGAGCACGGTGTGGCAGCGGTTGATTCGTGGGATGCCGAGTTGCCCGTCACCCAATGGCAGCACCGGCGGTTCTGGCGGACGCCCAGCCCGCCGCCCGGCGGGCGCGCCGTACACGACACCGCCGGCCACACGTTGCTGGGCGGGCGCACCGAGGTGGCCGGCACCGTCGCCACCCGGATGTGGCAGACCCGGCTCGACTTCGACACCCGGCCCTACCCCGGCGACCATCCGGTGCAGGGGACCGAGATCGTGCCTGCCGCAGTGCTGTTGAACACGTTCTTGACGGCGGCCGGCAACGGCACCGACGCGGGCGCCGCAACACCAGTCGGCGCCGCGATAACGGACGTGCGCTTGCGTACCCCGGTGGCGCCGGCGCGCGCCCGCGATCTGCAGGTGGTTTTGCAGGACCGTGAGCTGACACTGGCCTCGCGCCTCGCCGAGGGGCAGGACGGGGGGTGGCTGACGCACAGCAGCGCAGTGGTGCCGGCCGACGACGTCCCGGTCGAAAGTGCTCTCGGCGCAATCGATCTGGTCGCCGCGCGGGCGCGCTGCACCGAGCAGTTGGCGCCGCGGCATGTGATCGACACCCTCGCCGAACTCGGTGTGGCAGCGATGGGATTCGAGTGGGACATCAAAGATCTGCGCCGCGGCGAGGGTGAACTGCTGGCATCGGTGAGCTCGGAGGCTGATGGCTCACAACCCTGCACGTGGGCGTCGTTGGTGGACGCGGCGACCTCGGCCGCCTCGACCATCTTCGACGGGCCGCCGCGGCTGAGGATGCCCGCCCGTATCGAGCGGGTGCACGTGTATGGGGCCCCGCAGGCCACCGCGATGCTGTCGGTGCGGCGACGGCCCGGCACCACCACGACCGATGTGGTGATCACCGACGAAACCGGGGCGGTGCTGCTGGCGATCGGCGGGATGACCTTCGAGGAATTGGAGAACCCCGGACGCGAATGGTCGGCCGCCGACACCCGCCGGATCGTGCATCGGGTGGCCTGGCATCCGGTGTCGGCGCGCGACGAGCAGTCGCCGAGCGGCGTCGTGCTCGTCGGTGGAGACGTGGACCGGTTGGAATCCGCGGTCGACGATCTCACCGCGGCGGCGGTGCCGTATCGGGCGGTGGAAGAACCCGAAGAGCTGGAAACGCTCATCGAGTCCGGTTCCCTTCCGGTCACCCTCGGAGATTCCCCGGTGGTCCTGGTGCTGCCGCGTGACGATGACTCGCCCGAAACGGCGGTGGACCTCGTGACCAGGACACTGGCCGTGCAACAGCGGCTGGGCGTGTCCGCGCGGTTGTGGGCGCTCACCATCGGCGTCCACGAGGGCGGCGACCTCATCCACGCACCGCTGTGGGGACTGGGCCGCGTGGCCGCCGCCGAGCATCCCCAGCTGTGGGGCGGTGTCGTGGACGTGGCCGACGGGTGTTTGCCGCTGACTGCGCTGGGCTCGCTGCCCGGCCACGGCGTAGTGGTGGTCCGCGACGGCGTGAATTTCGCGGCCCGCCTCGCCGCCTCGGAATCGGGTGCCGCCGCCGCGCAGGATGCTCAGATGCACTGCGTACCCGGCGGCACCTACCTGATCACCGGGGGAACCGGCGTCCTCGGCCTGCGGATGGCCCAGCGCCTGGCCGATCTCGGGGCGCGGCGTCTGGTGCTGCTGTCGCGCTCCGGTCTGGGGGATCGGTCGGCCTGGACACACGGCAACCAGTCGGCGGCGGTCCGCGCGGTCACCGCATTGGAAGAGCGTGGCGTATCGGTCACCGTGGCCTCGGTCGACCTCGGAGCGCCCGGATCGGCCGATGCCCTGCGTGAGGTGCTGCGGCCACTGCCACCGGTGCGCGGGGTGATCCATGCCGCCGGCGTGGAAGCCGGTGCGCTACTGATGAATACCACGTCCGACGAGTTCGCCGCGGCGATGCATCCGAAGGTGCACGGCACGTTCGTGCTGAACGAGGTGTTCCCGCCCGGGCAACTCGACTGGATGGTGCTGTTCTCCTCGTGTGGCTATCTGGCCGGCTTCCCGGGCCAGGGCGCCTACGGCTGCGCCAACTCATTCCTCGATGTGATGGCGCGTCACCGGCGCAGCCTGGGTGACCGCACCACGGCCGTGGCGTGGACCGCGTGGCGCGGGCTGGGGATGGGATCGACATCGGAATTCGTTGCCGCCCAGCTCGATGCGCTCGGCATGGGGACGGTGGCCGCCGACGACGCGATGCGCGCGCTGGATCTCGCCATGCGGGAAAACACCGCCAATGTCGTGGTGCTGCCGGTCCTTCCGGCTGCTGCCGCGGTGCCCATCCTGGCTGATGTGGCGCCTGAGGAGGAGCCTGACCGTGACGCCGAGCCGGTGACGGCGGCGGGGGAGTTCGACACCGAGCACGTCGCTGCCCACGTTTTGACCGCGGTGGCAAGCCAATTGGGGCTGCCCGAAGCCGACGTCAACATCGACCTGCCGCTGGTCGAGCTCGGTGTCGACTCGATCATGACCGTGCGCCTGCGCCGTCAGCTGGAGAAGCAGACCGGGCTGTCGCTGCCGCCGACACTGTTGTGGGAGCACCCCACCGCGGCGGCCGTGACGGCCCGGATCATCGAGATGCTGACCCCCGCGGTGGAGTGCGAGGTTTCGGCGGGCGGTTAGGCGGCCTCACCCGGTGATCGTGGCGACGAGCTTCTTCTTGTCGACCTTGCCCACCACGGCGG
>NZ_LZJD01000091.1:0-930 GCF_001666875.1 Mycobacterium sp. E802 | reverse complement strand
CGCAACGTGCCGGCGGTGACGACGCCGGGGCGCTGCGCGGCGAACGTTCCCGCGATGGCCAGGACCGCGATGATCGGCAGGAAGCGGCCGAACACCATGGCCATGCCCAGAGCCGTGTTGTACCACTCGGTGTTGACGCTGAGCCCGGCGAACGCGGAGCCGTTGTTGTTGGCCGCCGACGTGAACGCGTACAGCACCTCGGACAGGCCGTGCGGCCCCGTGTTGAGCATGCCCGCGCGTTGCCCCGGCATCGCCATGGCCACCGCGGTGCCGGTCAGCACGATCAGCGGGGTCACGAGGAAATACGTTGCCGCGAGCTTGATCTCGCGCGGGGTGATCTTCTTTCCGAGGTACTCCGGAGTGCGGCCCACCATCAGGCCGGCCACGAACACCGTGATGATCGCCAGCACCAGCATGCCGTACAGGCCGGAGCCGACGCCGCCGGGAGCCACCTCACCGAGCTGCATGTTGAACATGGTGATCATGCCGCCGAGGCTGGTGTAGGAGTCGTGGAACGAGTCCACCGCGCCGGTCGAGGTCAGCGTCGTCGCATCGGCGAACACCGCCGAGTTGGCGACACCGAACCGCTGCTCGACACCTTCCATCGCCGAGCCGACCGCGGTCGGGACGGTGCCGTGGGCCTGGAGCTGGAACAGCATCATCAGGCTGACGCTGGCCGTCGCGATCACCGACATCGCCGCCACGATGGCGTAACCCTGCTTCCGGCTGCCGACCATGCGGCCGAACGTCCGCGGCAGCGAGAACGGGATCATCAGGATCAGGAAGATCTCCACCCAGTTGGTCCAGGTGGCGGGGTTCTCGAACGGGTGCGACGAGTTGGCGTTGTAGAAGCCGCCGCCGTTGGTGCCGAGCAGCTTGATGACTTCCTGGCTGGCGACGGGGCCGCCCGGGATCGTCTGGGTGCCGCCG
>NZ_LZJD01000090.1:0-4699 GCF_001666875.1 Mycobacterium sp. E802 | reverse complement strand
GGCGCCAAAGCTGACGACGACACCGCATCAGCCGATGAGGCGGACGCGGGGGAGATCACCGAGTCGTTCGAAGCGGTCCAGGAGACCCCGCAGGGCCAAGAGCCGATCGACTATCCCGAGGAACCACTCGCTGAACCGGAATCGGATGTCGCGATCGAGTCCGATGCCGACGGTGAGTCCGACGCCACGGACGTGGACACCGACGTCGAGCCTGACGGCTCGGCCGAGAAGCACAAGAACTAACCTTCCGCAGACCTCGTCGTCGGCTCTTCCAGAAGCCGGTTGACCTCCTCGTCGCTGACCTGGTGAAAGTCGGCGAACACCTGACCCACCGCTTCGAACCGAGGCGGGGTACTGGCGCAGATCACCTCGTCGGCCTCATCGCGCAGTTCCGCGCAGACCGCCCGCGGCCCCACTGGTACCGCGACCACGACTCGCCGGGCCGCCCGCACGGCCCGGACCGCGGCCAGCATCGTGGCCCCGGTCGCGATGCCGTCGTCGACAAGGATCACCGTCCGATTGGTGACCTCGGGCGCCGGACGACCCTGGCGGTAAGCCTCCTCCCGGCGCTCGACCTCGGCGTTCTCGTGCTGGATCGTCTCGACGATGGTGTCGTCGTCGATGCCCAGACGCTCCACCAGGCCCTGGTTGATCACCAGTCCGCCGCCGGACGCCACCGCGCCCATGGCCAGTTCCTGCCATTGCGGCACGCCGAGCTTGCGCACCACGAAGACGTCGAGGGGAGCGTGCAGATAAGAGGCGACCTCCCAGGCGATCGGAACCCCGCCCCGGGCCAAGCCCAGGACGAGGACATCGGACCGGTCGCCATAGGACGCCAACTGCTCGGCCAGGACCCGGCCCGCCTCGCGGCGGTCCTGATAGACGCGATCGGCGTTGGTGCGCAGGCTCCAGGCGTTCATCGGCTCAACGGCCGGCGGGAAGGAACTCGACCGGCTGACGCCAGCCTACGTCGATGGCGCGGACCGGACCACCCGGCCCAGGAAGCCGTGCACCAGCCGGCGTAACCGTGCAGCCGCATCGTCGGCGAGTTCTTTTGTCTGCAAACGTAATTCATCATGGGTGCGGCCCAGGCCGGCGGCCGCGCCGTCGCGGTCGTCGGCCAACCAGGTTTCCAGCAGCTCCGAATCGAGCTCGGGGTGGAATTGCAGGGCCAGCGCCGTACCCAGGATGAACGCCTGTGACGCGTTGGGGGTCCGGGCGATCTCCGTCGCGCCCGGGGGAAGAGTCCAGCGGTCGAAATGCCATTGGAACCACAACCCACCGGGAACCACACGCTCGTCGTCGCTCACCACGTCATACCAGCCGATCTCGGGTGCCGGGGATCGACTGACCGACCCGCCGAAGGCCTGCGCGACGAGTTGACCGCCGAAGCACACGCCGAGCACGCCGACACCGGCGTCGACGGCCCGACGGATCATGGCCATCTCGGCGCCGACCCAGCTGTCACGCAGTGCCGCGTCGTAGACCGGCCAGCGGGCGCCCAACGGCACGATCACGTCATAGCCCGTCGGCTCGGGGAAGGGCACCTGTCCGGCCGGGTCGTCCTCCCGGTCGGCGGGGACGACATCGAACGTGTCGATGACGAATCCGTACTCGGTGAAGACCTGTTCCAGCAGGGCTTCGGTGGCCGTGTGGTCGTTGCGCAGAAACAGCACCCTCGGTGTCACGACGCCAATTATCTCGGTATCCGGCCGGGCGCGAATTTCAGGTCCAATATTTGGACCTTCTATGGCCTCGAGCGTCATCGGTGTTACCTGGCCCGGTAGCGCCGTTCCGGGCGGCCGGTGCCGTATTGCAGCCGCAATTCCAGGGCTCCGGTGCTCAGGTAGTACTCCAGGTAACGTCGTGCGCTTACCCGCGAAATGCCCACCAGATCGGCACATTCCGTTGCCGATACCTCGCCCGTGCGACGCACGGCATCCATCACCAGACGCCCGGTTTCGGCGCCCAGGCCTTTCGGCAGCGTGGTCGGGGCCGTGCCTCCGAACAACGCATCGATCGTCGCCTGGTCCGCACCGCCGGCGCCCGCGAGGGCGTCGGCGCGGGCGGCGAAGGCCAACAGCTTCGCCCGCAATTGGTCGAAGTCGAACGGCTTGACCAGGTAATCGGCGGCCCCGCCGTCCAGCGCTCCGCTGACGGTGTCGAGCTCGCGCGCCGCGGTCACCATGATCACTCCGGCGCGGTTACCGTCGGCGCGTAGCCGCCTGAGCACATCCAGTCCGGTCATGTCGGGCAGGTAGACGTCGAGCAGGATCAGGTCCGGACGCAATTCGGCGGCGGCCGCCAGGGCCTCGCTTCCGTTGCGCGCCACCGAAACCGGGCGGAAGCCGTCGACGCGTTCGACGAAGCGGCGGTGGATGTCGGCCACCATGAAGTCGTCGTCGACGACCAATACGTCACGCATGGAGCCTCACCACGAACAGGGCGCCGCCGTCTGGCGCGTCGGTGACCTCGACGTCACCGCCGTGCTGGGCGGTCACCAGACGTACCAGGGACAGGCCGATGCCCCGGCCCCCGGGGACCGGGGTCTTGGAGGTGATGCCGCGGGAGAAGATGATCTCGCGGAGGTGTTCGGGCACACCTGGGCCGGAGTCGGCGACCGCCAGGAGCAGACCGGCCGAATCGTCGATGCGCACCGTCACCTGGGCGGCCGGCGATCCGACCGATACGTCGACGGCGTTGTCGATCAGGTTGCCCAGCAACGTGATCACATCGGTGGCCAGGGCCGGCTCCAACGCGCCGAGATGGCTGTCGGTGGACAACGTCAGCGTGACACCGTTCTCGGCGGCCAGCGAGGTCTTCGCAATCAACAGCGCCGCCACTGCGGGGTCGGAAACATGTTGTGTCACAGCCTCGTTGATCTCGGCGCGGCGGCGGGTCAAGGTGCCGACCAGCTCGTGCACGGCGTCGAACTCGCCGAGCTGGACGAGACCTGAGATGGTGTGCAACTGATTGGAGAACTCGTGGGTCTGGGCCCGCAAGGTGTCGGTGACGCTGCGGTGGGAGGACAGTTGGGCCTGGAGTGCGGCGAGCTCGGTGCTGTCGCGCATGGTGGTCACCGTACCGATGCGCTGTCCCTGGCTGCTTGCCGCACGCCGGTTCAGCGCCAAGACACGGGTGCGCGTCGTGATCACCACGTCGGAGTCCTCGGACCGAATTGGCTCGTCGGACAACAGGAAAGACACCACCGAAGGATCGAGTCCCACCGCGTCGCCATGTTTGCCGACTGCCCCCGCATCGAGACCCAGCAGCTCGCAGGCACTGTCGTTGACCACGGTGATCACCCCGTCGTTGTTCACGGCCACCACGCCCTCACGGATGCTGTGCAGCAGCGCTTCCCGGTGGTCGGCCAAGCTGGCGATCTCGGCGATGCCCAGGCCGCGGGTGTGGCGGTTGATCCGGCGCGACAACAGCCATGACACCAGCATGCCCAGTGCCGCACCCAATCCCAGATAGATCAGAAGCCGTTCACCGGCTCCGCCCAACAGCTGCCACGTCGACGGGTAGCGCTGGGTGACCGACACGATCGCCAGCACCTCGCCGTCTGGGGCCAGGATCGGAACCTGCCCCGCCAGGTGCGGCACGCCGTCGATGTCGGTCTCACCGGACCACCCGCGGCCCTCGTCGGCGCGGCTGGCACCCAGGTCGAGCCGCTGCCCGATCCGGGCGGGATCCGACGACACCCGGACCATTCCGGCCGGATCGGTGATCTCGGCCAGATCGGCACCCGACAGCGCCACCGCGCGGTCGACTTCGGGTGCGAGCACCCGCGCGGCGAACGGATCGCCGTAGCGGTCACGCACGATCGGGGTGGACGCCACGTTCTCGGCGACGGCGATCATCCGCTGTCCGCGCACATCGCGGAATTCTCGGGTGGACTGCGCCACGGACACCGCGGCCACCGCGATCAACACCACGGCGACGACGAGCAGCTGGAATACCAGGAAGCGTCCAGCCAGACTGCCCTGAGGCAGCCACATACGCGCCGACGGTGAACGCCCGACCTGTGAACGCGCGGCGTGTGAACTCAACGAACAAAACTTCCTTTGCGACCGAATGGGTGACCTGCGTCACGTCATGGGTCCAGTATTGCTGACCATGAGGTTTCGACGGCTAGGTGCCGCGCTGACGGCGGTCGTGGTCGCCCTGATGCTGGTGACGGCATGCGGGGTGACCCGTGGTGACGAATCGCGTGGTCTGCACCGGCTGCGCATGATGGTGCCCAACAGCCCGGGCGGCGGCTACGACCTGACCGCCCGCACCGCGGTGAAGGTCATGGAAGACACCGACATCACCGGGCGCATCGAGGTGTTCAACGTCATCGGGGCCGGCGGCACCGTCGCGATGGCCCGGCTGATGAACGAGAAGGGCAACGACGACCTCATGATGATGATGGGGCTCGGGGTCGTGGGCGCGGTGTACACCAACGGATCCTCTGCGCGGGCCTCCGATGCCACCGCGCTGGCCAAGATGGTCGAGGAACAGGAAGGCATTCTGGTCCCGGGTGATTCGCCGCTGCGCACCATCGGCGATCTGGTCGCGGCGTGGAAGGCCGATCCGGCCAAGGTCACGATCGGCGGCGGATCCTCGCCCGGTGGGCCCGACCATCTGTTCCCGATGGAAACCGCGCGGGCGGTCGGAGTGGACCCGCGGCAGGTCAACTACATCACCTATGACG
>NZ_LZJD01000089.1:0-38937 GCF_001666875.1 Mycobacterium sp. E802 | reverse complement strand
ACACCCACCGCGCAGCCCAAAACAGCAGGTCAAGCAACTATCAACTGCGAAAATCGGCCAAGGTGTCCAAACTCAGGCCCTAAAGTCGGGTCCGTCGCGCTCGATGCGCGAATCGCCGCTGTGTGCATCCTCGGTCTTTACCGCGGTGTCACTCGGTTTGGGCTCATAGTGCGGCGGCGTCAAGCCCATGCCTCCGAGGATTTCCTCGCACCTGGCCGCTTCAGCAGCCAGCTCGGGGTACGGCGCCACCCACAGCCGCTCGCCCGGCCAACGGGCCCAGAACGCCGACGAGAATGTATATAGACGGGCCCGCTTCTGATATTCCGACTTCTTCGTATACCACGCGGCCACAAAAAATAGGAGTGCACATGTAATGCCGATTATCAGAATGACGGTGATCAAGAAGGGGACCGGCCCCTCAAATTGAGAACGCAGATCGAATTGAGCAGCGGATATCACTGGGAATACCTCCCGGTTGCAGGCTGTCGCTCGCGCTCAGCGGCCGAGTTTAACGCCGCTACTACGGTATCGATCCAATGATGTAACTCAGAAAGCTTGCTTCCCTCAGCGCCGTGTGGGTAGCTCTTCGAATTATCGGAATCTTCAAGAACAAAGATCAAAGCCCAGCACCGTTGCGCTTCCTCGCGCAACGCACTGTAGGGCGCGAAGTTCAGTTGGTCCTGCGGCAAACGCGTGCGGAATTCAGCCGATTCCTTTTCCAACCGTCGACGGTAGGCATTAGGCCGGTTGGTGAAGCACCACCACCAGAGGAACCATCCCACTAGACCAACCAATCCTGCGCCAATCGCGACGGCGCACACGAGGGCGATCAGGTTGGCCAATGCCTCCTCGGGAGTGTCAGGCCAACTACGCCCGGACAGCGGTTCGATTGCCACGGCAAGGGCCAGCATGGCGGCAGTCTACTGGGCTTGTGCGAGACGCACGGGGGCGCAAGGATCACCCTGTGTACTTCTGTCTATGACAATTGAATCGTCGCAATTTGGCCTGCAGGCCACGCAGGGTGTCGTCGCTTCCGTCTGATTGCGTATCACATAGACGAATTCACCCCTAGTTTGTCGACGACTGCGGCCCTCTGCCCTGCGCGATCGCGTAGTTCATCGCGCTGTGCAGCGTGGCGAGCATGTTCTGGTACATGGCTTCCTCACGTTCGACTTGTTGACGAAATTCGGCATGTACGGCGTGGGCCCTTTTTTTCGCCGCCCCCCTTTTCAGGCCAAGGTTCATTCGTTTTTCGCCGACGTATCCGACGAGCTCATTGCATCTGTCAGCTTCGGCGGCCAACTCACCGTAAGGCGCAGTCCAGATGCGATCGCCCGGCCAGCGCGCCCAGAATGCAGATGAGTGGGTATAGAGCTTCGCGAGGGTTCGATACGAACCCCTTCTGCTGTACCAATCGAGCCCGAAGAAGAATGCCGTCCCTCCGATGCCCGCTACTAGTCCGATAATTGCAAATGGAACGGATTCTTCGATGAAAGAGCCAAGGTCGAAGTCGGCACCCATGTCACCTGGACCCTTCCGCAATGGCGGCCTGCGGATCGCGGGCGGTGGCTGTGTTCAAGGCAGCCACTACTAAAGCTATCCAATGCCGCACAGCGGCGATTTCTCTGGCGCGCTCTTCACTATTGCTGGCGATCAACTTTCCCTCCTCGAGCAGGAGAAGGATTAGCCAACACCGTTGCGCTTCCTTGTCCAATTCACCATAGGGCGCACGGCCCAGCTGGTCAGCTGGCCAACGGGCACGGAACTCTGCGGATCGCCGCTCCAAACGCCGCCGATACGACGCTGGCCGGTTCATGTTGAACCACCACCAGAGCCAGCCTGCGGAGGGAAGAACCACCGCCAATAAGAGACATATTGCGATGAATCGAGCCAGTGCTTCTTCTGGAGTGTCCGGCCAGCTACGTGCGGACAGTGAGATAAAAGCGTCCCCCAGAACGAGCATTCCCGCAGTCTAGCTAGGTTGCGTCGAGGGACATACTGCCAAGTGCTCAATTTGACGCACCGACGCCTCTAAACACGCTGTTAGGCTTGCCAAGTCGTGAAAGTGGGGGCGAATGAGCAAGCTGGAGCAGGCCCAGAAGGTCATCGAGGTCGTCTTCGCGGGCAAGGGTGCCTATGAGCACTGGAACGCCAAGGATGAGGAGGACCCGGTCGAGGCGGCGGTAGCCCAGGCCGGACTTGGCGCCGATGTTATCGGCGGCGCGCAGATGATCGGCGAGTACGGCGCTAAAAAGCTATTCAACGTTACCCCAACCGACTTCAGCTCTTACAAGTCAGCGAAGCCAAAGATTCAAGGGTTTGGCACGCCCATCATCGGCGCAGCCCTTCTCGCCATTAACACGATGCAGTTGACGTGCGGCTTCGAAGACCCAGAAACGGGCGACCGTTTCAGGGAGGGCGCCGAGCACTTCAACACGATCTCAGGCAGTTTGAAGAGCGCAACACCTACTGATCTGTGGCATGGCAGGGGATCGGATGCTTACGCCGGCGAGAATGAGCGGCAGCAGGACCGTGCCACGACGATGGCCGAGATCGACTCAGAAGTGCAGAGCATCATTGCCAACCAAGCCGAGCAGATCAAGAAAACACGTATGGTCCTGGACGTCGCGGCGACGTACCTGACCGCCTGCATCCCGGTAGCGATTGTTATCGGGAAGGTCCCGCCGACCGGGCCCGCGAACCAGATGGCATTCGAACTTAGTGCGGTCGGCATAGCGATGCCCCCAGCGTTCGGCGCGGTCACCACGATGCAATACCTGGTCATGGACAACGCGCAGAAATTCCAAGCAGCCGCCAACGCCTACCAGCAGGTCGCAGCTGGCGCCAAGCCGGCAGGAGCGCCGCCAGCATTCATGTCACCACCCAGCGGCAACACAACGTCCACGCCATGGAGCCCGTCCGACGGCACGTCGACAGGTACTGGAGAGGGATCGATCGATGTCTGACGGCATACTCGGAGTCACCGCTCCCTACGTCTTGGAATTGTCTGGCCGCCAACGCGCTGTGGCGGGTTCGATTAAGGTCGGAGCGACCATCACCGAGGGCGTAAGTGAAGCCATGCTGGTGAACCACGGCGTGATCTGTTTGACCAGCATCAGTGCGTTGGCCCGCGCGAACGCGGCCCGCGAGGCTGCGTGCGCCGCGATGGCATCGGTGTCCAACGCCATGTCGCAGAAGCTCAATGCCGCGGCAACGCAGTATCAGAGCACCGATGCTCGATCCGGAGCCGACCTCGGAAAGCAGATGCATCCGCGGTGACCGTGACCGACGGGTATCGGTCGCGCACCGCGATTGGTAGGACTTACATATGACGCCTCACGGTTCGGACGACTGGGACGACGGCGACAACGACAACGGCCTCGACGCTCTCGATTTCGAAACCCCCGCGTTCGATGACGATGGATCCGAACTCGACGCTCTCCCGGAGTACCAAACCACCGCCAACGTCGATCACGGCGCGGAGTTCGACGGGATCTATGACTACTCCGACAGTGAGCCCGAGGAATACGCGAACGATAGTTTCAGTGCTTTCGACGGCGAAACTGATCCTGAGAACGCCGAGCCAGTTCCGGTGGTGCAGGCGATAAACCCTCCAGGCACTGTCACCGTCACGGCGTACCTCAATGGCTCAGTTGCTCGGGTGGATCTGGATCCCACGGTAACCAAGCTGACCGAGGCTCAATTGGCTGATGAGGTCCGGTTCGTGGCCGGCGTGGCCGCCAAGCGCGCGACAGCCGTGATGCACATCGGCGTCGTCAAGATGCTCGTCGAGCAGGGAATGGACCTTCGAGGAGCACGAGACTTCGTCGGCACCAACATGCCCTACGCGACCCCGGAACAGGCCGGTGAGGCCGAACTTGCACTCATCGCGCGCCACTCCGAACAGCACGACTGACCCGCTGGCACGAGGCAACCCAGACCGTTTGCACGAGCATGAGGTAACCGGGTGCGGTGAGCACTGACCTCTATAGATTCGTGCCCGAGACCTGGCCTGGCCTCGGGTAGCATTTTCTGGACTAGTGGTAGAGGGGCCCATGACGGTCGTCGCTGGGATGATGTGTTTTGGCGGTCGCACCGCGCCGTTGGACATTGACATCCGGCGGCGGCGTGACTGTGAGTTCCTCGCGTCTACTTGATGGGGGTGTCTGATGACCGAGATGCGGGTCAACGTCGCAGAACTGCGGGCGGGAAGTTTGGGTTTTAAGGACGCTGCCGACGCGCTCCCAGATGCACCCAGTGCATTCCCGTCGCTTGGTGAGGATCGATTGGCGCAGGCGTTGACGAGTCGCACTAACGAGATCGAAGCGCCGTTGCAGCAGTCTTTGCCAACCACCAGGAATGATGCGCGGACGACTGCCACCAACATCGGCGTGGCAGCCGATCGGTATGAGCAGACCGATCAGCAGGCGCATACCGACCTCAAAGCTCGGTTGGCCGAGTTCGACTCGAAGTTCGGCACCTCAAGCGGGAGCGCCGGCGGCGGGGCGACGGATGCAATGGGCCAGTTCGGTCAGATGATGCAGATGCCGATGCAGATGGCGCAGCAATTGGGTCAAATCCCAATGCAGATGGCTCAGCAGTTGGGGCAGATTCCGCAGACCATCATGCAGGGTGTGCAGCAGATCGGTCAGATGGGCGGCGGACTCGGCCAAGGCGGTGCTACGGGGGCAGAGGGTTCGGGGACCGGTGCCACTGGGCCGAAGTCAGATACTGAGCAGTCCGCCGCCTCGGATGACGAAAATCGCGACGACCGGGATGAGCGCGAGGATCGGGACGAGCAGAAGGATTCGGATGAGCAGCGAGAGGGCGCGGCCGCACCCGACGGTGCGGCGGAGCGAGCTCCGGTAGCCGAATCGCCGGCGGCTCCTGCACCTTCTGGCCCGACGGTAGAGGCTGCGCCCGTCCAGCGGCCGAGGCCGCCGGTTGATCCTTCAGTGTTGTTGTGACCGATTAAGTGCTCTTGACGTGAAGGTTTGGTGATGACGCTTCCTCCCCAGGGTCCGTATGGTTCACAGCCCTCCGAGGGTGGTGGGCCGCAATGGGGTGGACCGCCACCGCAAGGTCCTGGTGCCCAGCAGCCATACGGTGGTGGTCCGGCTGGACATCCGCAGGGTGGCCCGCAGTATGGGCAGCCTGGAGCGCCCTGGCCACAGCAGCCGTGGGTAGGCGGACCTCGGCCGTCGAATACCGGTGGTGGCAAGGGTAAGTGGATCCTGATCGGTCTGGCGCTTGTCGCAGTCATTGCTGTCAGCGTTGTTGGCACTGTGCTCGTTCTCCGGCCCGATTCGGGTGGTGGTAACGGCCAGTCCAACACTGCCAACGGTGCTTCAGAGTTCGCTAGTGCCAACGACACCGGGCCCGCGAACATCATCACCGAAGATCCCACGTGTGAAGCTTGGGGGAAAATATCTGACGGTCTAGAGGTGGCCGCGCCTGGATGGAACGACCAAGATTATTCGGTGCCGGCGACGGAGTGGACGCCGGAACAACGGACGGCATTTGAGAAGAAGAGCGCCGCATTGGCCAGCGCAATCCCGAACGTGAATAACATTGCCAAGCAAACACCTCATCGAGTAATGCGAGAACTATACGGTCAATATATTGCCTACTCGCAAGCGGTGATCGATGCCATTCCGACGTACTCATCGACGGACAAAAATGTCGTTGCGGCATCGAACAGGTTGGCAGGTGCGCTGAATAGAGTATGCGACGCAATATATTTCCGCGCAGCTCAGCAAACAGCACCACTGATCCAATCTGCGTCGGCTCCGACGGATGTTCAGATGTTGGATGGTGATCGCAAGCTGACGACGGAACGGTTTGTCAGTAGTCAAGACGGAATTTGTAATGAATGGGTTTCCTCGGCGGAGCGTTTCGATAGCGATACTGCGCCATGGCGAAAGCTTAATATTAAAGTTTCGGCGACGGAATGGACTCCCGAACAGTCTTCCGTCATGGATTCGGTTGTGCCGATCATGCAAGCCTACGCCGATGATATGGAGCGACTGGGCAGGGAAAGCGGGAATTTAGTATTTGAAGATTTCGCCGTGTTGGCGGCGCAGTATCTTCGCGCGTACACGCAGGGCGTTCCGACTTTCACCCCAAACATCACCTACATGTCGTCGGTGGCGGTTTTAATTTCCAATTCGGTTTATTGGGCGTGCAAGGCGGTGACGTGAAAGCTGTGTCAAGTCCGGCGCCCGTCGAAGGGCCGGTAATAGTCGACGATATTTCGGATTTGCTTGCGTTGTCGGGCGGTAGCGTTGACAAGCCACAAGGTGAGTATGCCGACATTATGACAGGTCCGGGTGCATGGCCGGATTTCGATGAGTCGGTGTTCGATCAGCGTCGAGAGATGCTGAATGGCACGAGATCGGCGGTACGCCAAGCCCTCGCGAGTTGGGATAAGGTCCGTGCGGCCATTTTCAATGGCCTACTGGTATGGGTCGGTGGCGGCGCATCGGCCGCATCTGCGAAAGCCGATCATCACAGCAAAGCAATGGCGGAAATTGAAAAGCAACTTACCGAGGCCATTGATTGGTGCAGTAAGGCGTTTTTAACCACCAGGCTGGCCAAAAAAGCGATCGACGATTACGTCAAGCTTAAGCTTAAAGAAATTAGCGACTTACTTGATAAGGCCGACGAAGAGGGGTCGGACGAAAAAGAGGCTAAAGATGCAGCGCAAAAAATAGCAAAGCAGGCATATCTCGCGAACAAGCAATTTTTGGATAATCTGGCTGACAGTTTGAACGGAAGAACGGAAGTTCCCGAATCCCCGCAGCCAGGAAATCACGCTGCAGTTCCACTCGACAATGGCACCGGAACAGCCGGATCCACGAACTCGGGTGATGCTGCATCCGGACCCGATCGTCCGTCCTCTTCGTCCTCATCCTCATCGTTATTGAAGAACGAGGACGACGGACGGTCACAGTCTGGCAGTGGAGCGTCGACAGATAAGGATGGGTCCCCGGACGCGGGTGAGGGCGGTTTGAGTTCTGCCTTGACTCCGTCCGCTAACTCGCCAGGCGATGGCGCGGGTTCCGGCGGTGGAGCTGAGTCGGCTGATTCCGGTGAGGGCGGTTTGAGTTCCGCCGTGGCGCCGTCCGCTAACTCGCCTGGCGATGGCGCGGGTTCCGGCGGTGGAGCTGAGTCGGCTGATTCCGGCGAGGGTGGTTTGAGTTCTGCGGTCACACCCGTACGGGATGCGCCGGCGACTACCTTCCCGGGCGTAACCCCGCCCAGTCCCGGCACCAAACCACCCACGAGTCCGGTGGCTCCATCTATCCCCGCAGCGCCGAGCGCTTCCGGCCTCGGTGGAGCTGGCGGTGGGTCCAGTGCCTCCAGCGCAGCAAGCAGCCCGTTGAGCAGTGCAGCTTCCGCAGCATCGGGTGCAGGCAGCGGCTTGGATCCGTCAAAGGCAGCAGCAGGTGCCGAGGCGCTCGCCGGTCGTGCGCCGGTGGATCCGCTGCAGCAGTTCTCGCAGGGGCTTGCGGATTCAGCGGGAACCCCGGTTCACAGCGCGTCCGCGGGTGGCAGTGCGCCACCTCCGCTGGCGCCGTCTCCCACGGTGCCTGCCGGCGACACCATGGCCCCAGCCAGCACAGGTGCTGCGTCGACGTCCGTCAGCAGTGCACAGGCTCCTGCGGCGCCAGTGCAGGCCCCGGCATCAGGCGGCGGAATGGGCATGGGCGGCGGAATGCCGATGGGTTCGCCACCGCTGGGTCCGCCGCCGACCGCACCGCCAGCTGCACCGGTCCCGCCACCGGCGGCAGCTGCTCCTCCTCCCGGACCCGCCCAGCCGGCAAACGTCGCCGGTGGCGCCCAGATTGCGCCTATTCCGGTGTCGGCTGCGCGGGCTGAACGCGATGCCGCACAGAACGCGGCGAAGCGGACTTCGGATCCGCTGGTACTGGCGCGCCGGATCGCCGCGGCGCTCAACGCGCCGGACATGCTCAATGTCGAGGACTTCGACTTCTACTGGATCACTGCGTTGACCGCCCAAGGACAGATTGTGGTCGCCAACAACTACGGGTTGGCCTACCTGCCCGCGCAGGTGCGGTTGCCTGAGCAGGTGAAGTTGGTCAGTGCCGATGAGTCGATCCCGGCCAGCGAGCGTGCCTCGTTTGCTATCCATCCGATGGTGGCTGTTCAGCGTTGGGCCCAGCATCACGACACGACGCTGCGGGCTGTGATCGGCGGCGAAGAGCACTTGGCGAACTCCGACGCGGGTGCCCACAAGGTCGTGCTGACCCCGGAAGATATCCCGGCGAAGGGCCAAATGGCGGGCCGGGACCGTTTGCAGGTAATCGCCCCGCAGATCAGCATGCGGTTGGCAGGGTTCAGCGACGCCGACCTGACCAACATCCTGCCGCCGGCGTCGGCCGACACCAGCCCACCCGAAGACCGTCGGACGGC
Source organism: Mycobacterium sp. E802 (assembly GCF_001666875.1). Taxonomy (NCBI): domain Bacteria; kingdom Bacillati; phylum Actinomycetota; class Actinomycetes; order Mycobacteriales; family Mycobacteriaceae; genus Mycobacterium; species Mycobacterium sp. E802. The sequence goes on along the minus strand of NZ_LZJD01000089.1, from coordinate 30,501 downwards.
GTTGTGGGAAGCGGTGTGGGAGCCGCTGTGCAGCAGCGCCTCCAACCGCGGGCAGGTGCACTTGCAGGCCTTCTTGGCGTATGCAATCCACGCTCAAGAGTGGGCTGTGTACGAGGCACACGCCGCAACGGACGGACCCGATCAACGCCGCGCCGCCACCGATTTCATCTACTGGCAGCACGTGGGTCAGTTGGTCGCCGACGGACTCGATACCTAGGACGGTTGGTTCAGGTCCGGCGGGACGCGGCAGCGTCGTTGTTGCGGCTGCACTCCGGAATCATCCGGGCAGCAAAAGAAGTGAATGCCGCCACCGCGGTCTGCCCATATGATGATCGCGAGAAATCGATGCTGCGGGTCGCTCGGACGGTAGCGCCGTTCGGTCGAAAATCTTGGTTTCGCCACGGATGCACGCGATCGTACGTCGGCTGCATCGACATAGGGAGGATGAATAGCAGTGGCAGAAGGGGTGGTCGGGTGGTCGTCCGACGAGATGAAAAAGGCGGCCGCGAAAATTACGGCGAATCCGGCGTCCGCATCACCAGTATCCGCACCGGGGCCGCCGGACTCGCTGGAAATCACCGCCGCGGCGATCAACCAACTCATGGCGTCTTCCAGCAGATTGGAATTGACCTTCGCGGCCGCTGACACCGAGGCGGGGCGTATGGCGTCGGCCCTAGTTGCCGCGGCTGACACTTTCGACAAGGTTGTCAGTACGTCGAAGGAAGAATTCGACAAGCAGATGCATGGCGACGGCGCTCGGCCGTCGACACGTTTCGAGACGGTGGTTCCAAGCGGGGTAATGGACGCCGCGCCGGCCCCCGTGGATGTCCCTTACCCTGCCTCGGCAGAAACTGGCGGCTTCGCTAGTTGGCGAGAGTCTGCGAAAAAGATCCACAATGGTGACGGTACGTCGGGGCTGCAGGATTTTATGGACGCGTGGTCCAGAAGTAAAAAGTGGCTCGAGACGTCCCACTTGAACGATTTCGAAGCGCCGAAGGGTGACGGCACTGCCGCCGATGCCTACACGGAGGCGATGAAGCGCCTGCGTGGTTGGTGGGTCGACATGGCCTCAGAGTGTGGGCGAGTGATCGAACAGGCGCAAAATTTCATCGACGCGCACAGGGATCTTGTCAGTGAGCATCCCACAATGGATGATGTCGCAACCTATGAGAAATTGGAACCGGACGGCCTCGTCAACATCATCATAGGCCTCTCGCCCCTGGCATCCGTGGGCAAAGCCGTGGGCAAAGGCGCGCTGAACAAGTATTTTCAGGAGCGGTCCGAGGCGGCGTTGAAGAAATATGCAGATCGCGTCGCTTTCAAAGAAATTAGGCCCGGCATGCCGCCGTCAATTCGCGGGTTGTCGTCGGCCACCCCCGGCGATCAGCCACCAGGCACCAATCCACCAGGTACCAGCCCGCCGGGTGCCGGCGCACCACCGGGAGGCGCAACGCCCGAGATCCCGGAGATGCCGTCGGTGGAGATGCCGTCGATGTCCCCCGCCAGTGCTGATCCGTCTGCTGGGCAAGGGTCGGGCGGTTCACCCAGCGGTGGTGGCGCCCCAAGCGGCGGCGCCCCGTCCGGGGGTGCCCCCTCAGGCGGTATGCCGAGCGGTGGTCTGCCCAAGGGGCCCGAGGGCATGCCGGAGGTGCCTGGTCTCGGGGAGCCCAGCCTGAAGCCGGCCAGCGCCGGCGGGGGTGGCGGTGGGATGGGCGGCGGTGGCGGAGGTATGCCCGCCGGTCCGCTCGGGCCTGCCGTCGGAGCGGACTCGGTGGCGGCGTCACCTGCCGCTGCCCGTGGCGGCGGTGCGCCCGCAGGTGCGCCCGGTAGCGCCGGTGCCGGTGGTATGGGCGGCGGCATGGGTGGTATGGGCGGCGGCCACGGTCAAGGTCAGGGCAAGGAGAAGCGCCGCAATCCGAACCTTTCGGAGGACGAGGATCTCTATAAAGAGGACCGCGCCTACACCGAGGCGGTCATCGGCCGTCGTGCGCGCCCAGAGGCAAAGGACACCAAGAAGTAGCAGGGACGCGCCCGCCGCGATGGCTCGCGTTCAACGGTCAACCATATCGGCTGGTTGGGGTTCAGGGGTTGTCCCCCGAACCCCGCCCGGAAGACCTCGCAGGACTCCCGGCGCCGGGTCCAGAGGTCAAGTCCGGAGACGTGGTGTACGTCGACGCGTGATTCTTCGTGGCGGACAGTCCCGCAGCCTCTACAAGTCTGGACTCATTGGGGGTAGTTCAGTCCCGTCCCGTGAGGCGGGAGCTGAGGTCCACCACCGCGTGCGGCGACGTAGGCCATGGCTTGCTGAACTGTAGTCAATGTGGTCCGGTACCCGGAGATTTGATTGATCAACTCGTCATTGGCGGAGAGCGCGGTCGGGCTAGTGCGCCGCTTTTCGAGAATCGTAATGATCTGCCAGCACCGTGACGCCTCGCTGGCGAGGTCAGCGTACGGTACCTGCCACAACTGGACGTTCTGCCAACGAGACCTGAACTCGGCCGATTCTTGAAAGAGTCGCTGCTCGTGTTCATCCTGTGGTCCATGGCCACCGAGCTTGTCGAGAATCCATGGCCCGACGATCACCAGGAAGAACAAGAACGCAAAAATGCTGAAGAGTATGCCCGCATAAATGCCGAGGAGAAGCAGCCATTCGCCTGGCGTGGTCGGAGGGTGTCTCAATCGATCCTCGCTACGGTCAACTTACAGCCGATGGAGTGCGGTTCCGTCTGGCAATCGCACCGTTCTGGGGACTGCCCGGGGCGGGCATACCAGTGGACTGGATGTTGGTCGGCGTCCAACGCGAGCATCGTCACCATGTTTGACGCTAGCTTACAGTTGCTCAGGCTGGACGGGAGGAACGGCAACGACGCCGCGGTCAGTCGCATCGTGCCTGGGAAAGAGGGACCGCGCAGGCAACTTGATTCGGGTCGAGGTCGGGTGAGGTGTCGCCAGGAGAGGGCAGAAATGGTGCATCGACCGGATTGGGAGCGTTGTTAGGCTAGCCGGGTTGGGAATTGGAGGGGTTGTCTTGGCTATCAAAGAGGCGATCGAAGTTGTCTTCGCGGGCAAAGGTTGGTTCGACCACATCCAAGGAGCCACGGATGAGAAGGCCAATGTCGTAGACCAGGTGCTGGCGGGCGCCGGGCTTGGCGCGGACGCCCTCGGTACGGCTCAGATGGTGCCGACTATGGCGGCGAAGCTCTACCCCAAGGTGGCACCGGTAGTGGAGGGGGCGTTCCCCAAGGCCGCGTCCTTTGCGTCGAAAGCTATCCCCAAGGTAGCCGCTCTCGAGACCCCAATAATCGGATCCACGCTGCTTGCAATTAATGCTCTTTCCCTGACCTTGGGCATTGGTGATCCCGAAACTGGCCACCGCTTCGAACAGGGGGCAAGCAAGTTCAAGGGCGTACGCGACACGCTGGAATCCGCAACACCGACTGGCCAGTGGGTGGGGGACGGATCTGAGGCCTATCGTCGGCAGAACGAACGACAGCAGATCCGCGCCGAGCACATGCGTTCAACCGATGGCAAACTAAAAAGCGTTATCGCCAGCCAGGCCGATCAGGTCCTCATGGCAAGGCGAGTTCTCGACGGTGCGGCCACGGCGCTTACCGCGTGTATCCCGGCCGCGATCTCACTTGGTTTGACTCCGGTTCCCCCAGTGGGCGTGCCCGCTCAGCTTTCCTTCGAAACCACCGTGTCGAACATCGCCCTGGTTACCTGCGGGGCAGCCCTGCAGATGTTGAATGCCGCAGTTCTTAAGAACGCCATGGACATAACGATGGCAAGTGGGGACTACGCCAAAGACCCGCACGCGGCGGCATCAGGAGCTAAGTCGGGTTATCTGCGCGTCGCCACCGGGCACGTCCGAGAATTGTCTTCTGCGCAGGGGCAAGCGAGAGGTCAGATTCAAGCCGCCTCAACCATAACCAACGGTGTCAGTGCGTCGATGTTCGCAAACCATGGTGTTGCCTGTTCGGCGGCTAACACAGCAGTCGCTATGGCGGACAGTCGCCGTGGCAGTGCATGTTCAGAAATGGCGACTGCGTCCGAACGTCTTTCCGACAAGCTGGGCATTGCCGCAGACCGTTACGACGGTGTTGATGCAGCGATGAGCGGTCGACTCGGTAAACAGATGCACCCCCGGTGATGCTGACGATTTATGCGCCGCGCTTCGGCTGCAAATGCAATTCACAAAAGGACATGACTGCAAACGATGACTGGCATTTACGACGAGTCCGATAGCGGCCACGACTTGGACGCGCTGGATTTCGGCGAGTCCCAAATCGTTGACGTTCCATCTGATCTCGATGTCTTAGCTGAGGTATACACGCCGGAGGAGACGGGCCCTGACCGCGCTGGGTGCGACGACACCCAGTTGGACGCGATACCGGACAGTGTGCCCGTTCCGGAGCAGGATGACTGGGATGCGCTCAGCGGTCCCGAGGAGGCCGACGAGGAAGTTGTTCCGGTCATCCAAGCGATGAATACGCCGGGCACCGTGGCGTGCGCCGTCTTCCTTAGCGGGACGATCTCTCATGTCAGCTTGGATTCAAGCGTATCTTCGCTCGACGAAGCGCAACTCGCTGAGGAAATCCGAGTTGTCGCTGACGTTGCCACCAAGAAGGCGTCAGCACTCCTCCATATCAATGTGGTGGAAACGTTCGTTGAACAAGGGTGGAACTTGCGAGAAGCTCGCGAATTTGTCGAGAAAAACGCACCGTTCACCACTCCTCAGCAGGCTTACGAAGCCGAACTCGCACTCTGTGCGCGGCATTCCGAACACCGGGAGTGAACCGACCGTAAGTCGAGGAAAAGCGCCGCAACGCGCTCGCGGAGGACGAGGACCTCTACGTCGAGGACCGCGACTACACCGAAGCGTTCATCGGTCGCCGCGCGCGCACGAATGCCAAGGACGGCAAGTAGTCAAGCGTCCGTGGACGAGGGCGAGTTTCGTTGGGCACTAGCCTGGTCAATTTCCGCCGAATGCGAGCCACACAAATCAGCCCGCCTCGCCAGGGCGAGACGGGCTCCTGAGTTAGGACATTTGGCTTAGTGCCCCGGTTCGGGGATATTGAGGCTGGCCAGAATTTCTTGCTGAGCCTCGGGGACTTCAGGCGGGAAGGTCTCGGTGGTCCCGTTGATGGCGATGGTCGCCGAGCGCAGCGGCCGCAGTTGCTTGACGACGTTGGCGATGGCCAGGCCGGTGCGTTCCTGGATGTTGTGGGCCACGGCCAGGGCGGTGACGACGATTCGTGAGGTGGGCTTCGATGGTGGCGTCGCGGGTGCGGTGGAACATCGGCCGGGCACGAAGGTCGCTCTTGGACATGCGAAATGACCGCTCCACTCGCCACAGCTCGTGGTAGTGGGCAATGACCTCGCCGGCGGGCATGACCGTGGCAGGCACGTTGGTGACGTATCCCTTCAAGCCCACCAGCGATTGCGCGCGGGCCAGGGCCGCTTCGTCAAGGACGCGGTCTCCGGCGGCGGTCTTGACGAATCGGGTGGATTTGGCGGCACGTTCACCGTTGATCACCGCCCGCGCGCGGGCTTCTTGGGCGTAAAGCGTTTTCTGGTCGCGTCGTGCGCGTTTGGACATGCGAAATGACCGCTCCACTCGCCACAGCTCGTGGTAGTGGGCAATGACCTCGCCGGCGGGCATGACCGTGGCAGGCACGTTGGTGACGTATCCCTTCAAGCCCACCAGCGATTGCGCGCGGGCCAGGGCCGCTTCGTCAAGGACGCGGTCTCCGGCGGCGGTCTTGACGAATCGGGTGGATTTGGCGGCACGTTCACCGTTGATCACCGCCCGCGCGCGGGCTTCTTGGGCGTAAAGCGTTTTCTGGTCGCGTCGTGCGCGTTTGGCTGAGTACGCCCAGACCGCCCGCCACGCCCCCGCGTCACTGTCGGGTTCCCAGACCGGCTCGGCACGCTTGGTCGTGTCGTTGACCGTGCTGTTGGCGTGCCGAGGGGTGACGGTGTCGATGATCTGCCCATCGGTGAACACATCGCCGTGCCAATGGAAATGCGACTCCAGATCGCCGGGCGCTTTGGTCATCCGCGAGCCGACGATGAACCTCAATCCGGCCTCGTCAAGGGCGGTGAGGTTGGTCGCCGAGAGCATGCCGGCATCGGCGGCGATGACCATCGGGGTGTCACCGAGTTCGTGGCGTTCGGCGAACGCCGTGACGACCGGGATCAGTGTGGTGGTTTCGGCGGTGTTGCCTTCGAAACAGCCTATCTCCAAAGGGAATCCGCTGCGGTCGACCAACAGTCCGACAACGATTTGAGGGTCGACACGACGCTCCTTGGAGTACCCGACCTTGCGTAGGTCGTCTTCGTTCTCGGCCTCGAAATACAACGTGGTGACGTCATAGAGCAGAAGGCTCAACCCGCCCCGGTCCGCGGCGTGGGTAAAGCATTTCGCTGCGATCTGCTCGCGATATCGGTTGCTCTTGGCTTTGCCGAGGTGACGTTGAATTGTCCTGTACGACACCGCTTCTACACCGAGATCGGTGAGCAGCCGGGCAGCGTCGGCCTTGCTGGTGGGCTCGACGATCCGGGCGATCACCAGGTCCCGGAACACCGCGCCGGCGACGACGTCGAAGCCCAGCCAGTCATACACCGCGCCGAGCACGTCGTAGAGAAGACGCGAATGTGTGGCCGCGGTACGTCCGGCCGGCACCGGAGCACCCTTGGGTACACCTGGCGACACGGACAAAGTGCCCGAGCGCCAGTCGGCGACGCCATTGATGGACTGGGTCCGAGCGGGCACTTCGATATCGAGGACGCCTTGATCCTCGGCCGCGACCCGGCGGGCCTGCTCGAGCAGAATCCCCAGCTGGGCATCGGTGTGCGCCGAACCCACATGCGCCAGGATCGTCCGCTGACCTCGATGTTTCCGCACGACCTGCACCGCCACCGCGCCCGAAGCCGTGCGCACCTTCCGCGCGTACGCCACCGCCCGAAACTACCCCCTTAGTGCCCCAATCGGGGCACTAAGCCCAGCGAACCCGCAGGTCAGCGGGCTACAGTTCCAAAAATCGGCCGACGATGACCTAAGTCAGGTCGGAAGGAGCGAGATCTGTTCACCGGGGGCGCATCTGGCCGTTGAGGTTACCGCTCTCATGGTTATCGGTCGTCTCGTAGTCCGTGGCTGCGGTTCGGAGTTTGACGGAAAGGTCGGTTGAGATTAGGTGCATCTTCTCGGCCGCTTCGCGGCGTGCGGCTTCGGCGGACCGCAGCGCCATCGCGGTTGCAGAGCACACCAGGCCATGCGTCTGGAAGACGTGGGCTGACGCGCCATCGGGCGCGGATTTGGCCCTCTCGATTCTGTCCGCAGCCTGCTGCTGGACGTCGCCAGTGGCGCGTATCTGCCCGGATACCGTCAACTTTGGTTGTGTCATGACCGATGCCTCACGTAGTTCAGGTCGGGAGTAGGTGCCTTACGCCGGTCCGAAGCCGCCGCCCGGGATCTGTGCAGACGAACTCAATGTCTCGTAGTCGCTCGCGATCTTTCTGATCTGATCGGCATTCTGGTTTGCCTCGTAGACCGTGTTCTCGATTCGGTCCATCGCGTACGGCACAGTTGCCAACACTGACGTAATCTCAAATGCTGTCGACAAAGCGGGACCTACCACCGGGGTGAATTTTAATAGGATCGCCGGTGCAACGCATAAGGCTAATGCGGTCTGGCGTTTTGAAACGAAGTCACGGGCGCTGCCAACCTGCGAGGCTTCTGTGGCAAGGACCTTTTGAATTGCGGTGTCATAACTGCTCATGTTGCTTGCGCGGTCTTGCTGCTCGGTGGTCCTGGACCCATAGGCATCTGATGATGTGCCTTCCCAATCACCGGGTGGGGCCGCGGCGCCTAGCGTGTGATAAGCGGCAAAAAATTGCTGGGCGCCCCTGGTGAACCGTTCACCGTCCTCTGGACGGCCGAATCCGAGGGTATTGCTGGCCACGGTCAGTGCGATGAGACCGCCGTTGATGATTGGGGTACTTGCCGCAGCGGCATATTTAGCGGGGCCGAACGATGCCACGCTTTGCATGATTCCGGTGAAGTCACTAGCAATGCCCGCCATGCCCCACGGCACACTGGACCCCATGCCATTGGCATGGTCGACAACGCCAGCGGCGTAGTTACCGTCCATGTACAACGCATTTAAGACGTTCCAGTTTCCCATAGTTCCATCCGCTGACGAGGCCCGGGACTGCGTCTAGCCCGAGTGATTATCGTGTTTAGCCTCAGTAATTTTAACTCTCCGGACCAAGCCTCGGACGCACAAAACAGGCGGATAAGGCTGTGTCAGCGGGCTTCAGACTCTGTCTGCATGGCCTGTAGTCGTTCGACCGCCCGTCCGTCGGTGAGCTCGCTTCGTTGGGCGGGATTGCGCCAGTAGAACTTGACGAACTCGATCAGAGCAGCGCCGTTGGGGGTATAGGTGCCCGGCGAGTCCATGACCAATCTCGAACCGTCCTGCATGGTGATAACCATGGGTGTCCAGATACGCTCTTCGCTGGGCAGCTTGTTGCTCACCTCGATGATGTCGTCCCACCGGCCCGCGTTCAGCGAACCTAGATTCGGAAATTCGAACTCCTCGGGAGTGAGAAGAAGATAGCTCGAACCGCCTTGCTTCTTAGTGACGAGCCAGAACCACCCAGCTAGCAGGCCGGTGACGCCGAAGGCGATGGGGAAGACTTCTCCGACCCCGTCAGGCAGCGGTAGATACAGCCAGCCAGTGATCCATGCGACGAGCATGGCTACCATTGAGAGTGCCGCAACGCCGAGAAATCGCTGATAGCTCGTCTCGATGCGAATATCCGGGCGCAACAGAATTCCCGACTCGTCGCACGCAGTCTGGATCTTCGCATTTTTCGATGCTGCAACCTGGGCAGCTAAGAGCATCCAGGCAATGCCGAGTCCTCCCGCGATTACTGCTGTGATGAACGCCCAATGTCTGATCGCCACGATTACCCAGACTCCACACGCCGCAGTGAGTATGAGGGCAAGCGTGATCCCGAATCTTCTACTGAAGTTTTCCATTTCCCCTCATGGGACTCGGTGAGCCTCAGCCCAACTGGGGCCCATCTGCGGTCAACTCGGCAACCATCGCATCCAGCCGTTCACGGTCGGCTTCGATCGAGGTCGTCGCGGCGGCCGTGGCCTTTTGAATGGCCTCGTTGAGACGTTGTTCGACGGTCTGGGCGCCCAACCGCAACAAGCCATCTTTGATGTACACGTCGATCAGATGGTGGTGACCGTTGAGCGTCACCTCGACGCTTTGGGCTTCGTCTGTCGCGGTGAACGTTTCGGTGTTCATCTTGTGCAGTTGGTCGTCCATCAGGGACTGCAGCTGTTGCGCCTGGCGCAGGACCGCGGCGACCTGCGGGTGCATCTCGTCTGCCATGACTATTCCTCCCGACCTTTCTGGGTCCCCTCGCCCAGGAAGCTTGATGTCATTGCTCCAGCGCCATCTGGTAACGGCTCTCTTCACGTGGATTGATCAACGTGATCGGCAGCTGGCGATGCCGTGGTGTGTCAATGAAGTTGGGCCGCATGATCACTCGGCCCACGCCTTGATGTGGTCCGAGGTAGGTCGTGGCATTGGGCCAGGCGACGCGGGGCACACGTCCGACGCGGCCGTTGATCATGGTGGCGAATTCGCGCATTTGCGGTCCGAGGGTCACCACCGCGCCCGAGGCCGCCGAGCGGATGACGAACTGGGTGAACAGCCGGGCATCGCCGAGGTTGATGCTGACGTCGACGTTGTCGAACGGCATGTACACCGGGTAACGGTCGGAGGTTTCACCGACGAGCACGCCGGCCGAGCCGATCGGCAGGTCGTAATGCTTGTCGGTCACCGGGCTGATGCCTTGCAGCGCCGCGCGCTGACCGCCATACAGGCACGAAAAGCCGCGTGGCGTGGTCGGGTTGGACAAGGTGGTGAGCAGCACGGTGCTGGTCGGGGCCATCCCGGGGCACAGTCGCACGCGGGTGGTGGTGTGATCGGCGCGGGCCGACCACCATGCATCCGGACCGCCCGGCGCGATGTAGGCCGCGGTGAACGTGCTGCGGCCCTTGATCACCGACCAGGTTTCCTTCTCGAAGCTGATCTCGGTGGCCTTGTCGTAGTCGTCGAAGCTGCGTGCGCAGCGTGCGTCGATTCCGTTGCTGGCCAATTGATCTGCGATCCGGGTGGTCGAGGCCACGAGATACCGGGCCAGCCCGGACACTCCGCTGTCGCGGCGATGAGCCGAGCGTTGCGTCTTCTCCGGATTGGCGCGCAACACGATCCAGGTGCGCCGGTTCGACGGTGCCGGATACGGACCGACCACCTGCTCGTAGAGCGCCACCAGGCTGGCCGGCGCCGTCTTGCCCACGCGATAACCGGCCGAGACCACATCGGCTTCCAGATCGGGACAGTGTGCCTCGATCAGGTTCTCGACGAGCTTGGTGCTGACGGTGTCATCGGACACGGCACTGCCGTTGACGATCACCGTCGGGGTGAAAGGCCTTGGCACCAACTCGATCACGGCCACCAGGTAGTCGCCCTGCCAACGCACGGCGACGTGATCACCGGGCATCACCGTGGCGCCGACCGCCGGCTCCGACGCCACGTCGGGCGTGCTGCGGTGCCTGCGTCGCCACGAGAAGACCGCCTTGACCCAGCCGGTGAGCCGCCGTCCGCGGATGGTCAGCACCGAGAAGATCGCGATCAGCACGGACAGCGTGATGCCGAGCCACAGCAGCTTGAAGTGCAGGCACAGCGCAATGCACGCCGGGATCAGCGTGGCCGCCCAGATGGCGTGACCCGTGGTGAAGCGGAAACCGAACTGCCGCAGGAAGTTCATTGGCGGCGCCGCAACGCGCGTCGGGTCATGGCTGCGATCCCGAGGATCAGCACCAGCGTGGCGCCGGCGACCACCACACCGGTGATCGGGCCACGGTCTGGCGGCGGAATGTACACGGGCGGGGGAACTTCCTTGACCCGGAACGGAGCCTTCTTCGGCCCGTCGGGCACCTCCCACGTCAGGGCGGCCACCGGATCGACCACACCGGCACCGACGTAGTTGTCGACGCCGCCGCCGGGGTGGCGGGCGGTGGCGGTGATCCGGTTGATCACCTGGGCCGGGGTCAGATCCGGGAAGCGCTGCTTGACCAGCGCGGCCAGACCGGAGACGAACGCCGCGGAGAACGACGTGCCGTTGAGCGGCACCGGGCCGTCCTCACCGGGGGTGGCGTTGACCGGCTGGCCCTCGTAACCCAGAGCGACGAGGTTCTCGCCGGGGGCGGCTGCGCCCACCCAGGGGCCCGACATCGAGAAGTTGCTCGGCTGACCGTTCTGGCCGATGCTGCCGACGGTGAGCACCAGCGGGTCGTACCAGGCCGGGCTGACGATGGTTTGCACACCCTTCCAGCCACGCGCATCGGCCGGGACCGCCGGATCCGGCGGCGGGTTCTGGGTGCAGTCCTGACCGGTGTTGCCGGCGGCCACGATGATCACCGCGCCCTTGACGTTGACGGCGTAGTTGATGGCCGCGCCGAGGCTGGACTCGTCGATACGGCGGGTCACCTTGTAGCAGGCGGCCTCACTGATGTTGATCACCTGAGCGCCGAGGTTGGCCGCGTGAACCACCGAGCGCGCGAGGCTGCGAATCGAACCTGCCGTCTGGGTGGTGTTCGGGTCATTGGGGTCCTGGCGGGAACCCTTGGGCTGGAAGGCCACCGACGTCTGGCGCAGCGAGATCAGTCGCGCATCCGGGGCGACACCGACGAATCCGTCGGTGGGTGCGGGACGTCCGGCGATGATCGACGCGGTCAGCGTCCCGTGGGCGTCACAGTCGGACATTCCGTTGCCGCCGGCGTCGACGAAGTCGCCTCCCGGCTCGGCCGGGACGCGGGGAGAACCGTTGACCCCGGTGTCGATCACGGCGACAGTTACCCCGGCGCCGGTTGCGAACTTCTGCGCCTCGGCCAACTTCAGGTAGTCGGCCGCCCACGGCTTGTCGGCGAAGTTCGAGTTCGGCATGACCGTGGGGGCGGCGCAGATCTTGCGCTGCTCCATCGGCTGGTCGGGGCCGGTCTCATCAGGCGGAACGGCCCCGGCATCGATCGCCGGCGGGTCGATCGCCCACGCGGGCGGTGCACTGAAAAACGCCAGCAGAACTGCCAGCAGCATCACGGCTAAGCGCTGCACGCCTCACACTCCCCCAATGACATCGGACATGTCTGCAGTGTGCTGGTGCACTTTCAGCAAACAACGCCCGGTCCGCTCTAAAATGAATCGTCTCACGTCAAGCCGACCCGCGATTTGCACGCAGGCAATCATAAGGGTGTCTAGGTGAGCCTGATAACGCTTTGTGCTTGCAGTGAGCGTTGCGCCGGGCAAGTCGAATGCGTTGCAGGACGAACAGTCGGAGCAGACCTCGGTGGCGAGAACGATCGATGGATGTTTCATCTAAGGGCTGTCGACTGGCCCAATGCAATGGGATATCACTTACCCATGACGCCTCACGGTTCGGACGGATGGGACGACGCCGACGACGACAACGGGCTCGATGCGTTCGACTTCGCTGCGCCGGTATCCGACGATGCATCCGGACTCGACGTCCTAGACGATTACACGCCGCACGCCAATGACTCCGTCAGCGGTGACAACAGTGTTTTGGATGCGGTCTACGACCACTCCGGTGGCTACGAGGTCGATGACGTGGAGGACGACGGGTTCGGCGCCATCGATGGCCAAGGCCAGCCCGAAGACGAAGAGCAGATTCCGGTGGTTCAGGTAACCAACCCGCCAGGCACCGTTACTGTCACTGCCTACCTCAACGGTTCAGTTGCCCAGGTCGACTTGGATCCTGCGGCAACGCGGCTGACCGAAGCCCAGTTGGCCGACGAAATCCGGTTCGTGGCTGGGGTGGCTGCCAAACGCGCAACGGCGGTAACGCATGTCGTGACGGTGAACATGCTCGTCGAGCAAGGAATGGACTTCCGCGAAGCTCGGGATTTCGTGGGGACAAACATGCCGTTCGCGACCCCGGAGCAGGCGGGCGAGGCCGACCGCGCGCTTATCGCGCGCCACAGCAACCAGTAACTCTCGCGGCTTCTGCGGAACCTCTGCTGGCGCCAGCGCTACGCGTCCAAGTCCTGTTCCACCAACCCCGCCACACTGGCCAACACGTCAGCGTGTTCGGATTCCACGGTCACGTGCGCACCGCAACCCGCCCCCAACGTCATGATCATCAGGGCCGAGCCGGCGTCGACAGGTTCCCCGCCGTCCAGGGACAAAGTCACCGGCACACCGGCATTGACCACCGCCTCAGCGATGAGCGCAGCCGGACGAGCGTGCAGCCCGATGGCCGATCCGACGGTGACGGTCTTGCTGGGCATACCCCTCCTCGACGTAACTGCCCCGGCCGCTGCGGGCACAGCAAACGCATTTGTAACCTGTGTCACATGCCTTCGACAACTCCGGCCGCTCCGCCGACGGTTCTGCGGGGCGTGCCGGTGGTCGTCGGGGTGCGGTATGCGCCGGTGATCCGGCCGCGACGGGTTCCAACCCATGAGGCACAGACAAATGTGGCGGAGGAGGCCCGGCCGGCCGAGGCCGCCCGCTTCACCGTCGCCGCAGGCATCGTGGCCGCCCGGTTCCGGGCACGGGCGACGCAAGCCGCAGACATGGCGGCGCAAATACTGACCGCACAGGCCACATTGGCGCAGGACCGGGCCTGGCTCGCCGCCGTCGACAAGCGGATCACCGCCGGGGCGCCCGCCGTCCGCGCGGCCACCGACGCCACCGCGGAGTTCACCGAGATGTTCACCAAACTCGGCGGGGTGATGGCCGAACGGGTCGCGGATCTGAACGACATCCGCGACCGCGTCGTCGCCGAACTGTGCGGCGAATCAGAACCCGTTGTGCCCCAGCCAGATACACCGTCCATCCTGCTCGCCGAGGATCTGGCCCCGGCCGACGCCGCCACGCTCGACCCGGCCCTGGTGCTCGGTGTGGCCACCACTGGGGGTGGGCCGACGGGCCACACCGCGATCATCGCCCGCGAGCTCGGCATCCCGTGTGTGGTGGCGGTTGACGGGCTCGACGTGGTGCCCGAGGGTGCGATGGTGGCGCTCGACGGCACCGCCGGCACCGTCACCATGAACCCCGACCCGGCGCAGGTGCGAACGAGCGCTGAAGACGCCAGAACATGGACAGGGCCCGCCACCACGGCGGACGGGCACCGGGTCCCGTTGTTGGCCAACGTGCAAGGGCCGACGAGCGCAACAACACACGCCGAAGGCGTCGGCCTGTTCCGCACCGAGCTGTGCTTCCTCAACCGGGACAGCGAGCCGACCGTCGACGAGCAGGCGAAGGTCTACGGCGAAGTGCTCGAGGCCTTCGCCGGACACACCGTCGTCATCCGCACCCTCGACGCAGGCTCGGACAAGCCGCTCACATTCGCACATCACAAAGATGAACCCAATCCGGCCCTGGGCGTGCGTGGCATCCGAACAGCCCACGGCAATCCCGGCCTGCTGGACCGTCAGCTAAAAGCGATCGCCGCCGCGGCCGAGGCCGCCAAAACCCGGCCGGGGGTGATGGCACCCATGATCGCCACCGCAGCCGAGGCCAAACACTTTGCCGCCCAGGCGCGCTCATATGGACTCAGCCCAGGCGTGATGATCGAGGTGCCAGCCGCCGCACTGCAGGCCGACAAGATCCTCGAGCACGTCGACTTCCTGTCGATCGGCACCAACGATCTGGCGCAGTACACGATGGCCGCCGACCGGATGTCGGCAGAGCTGGCTGCCCTCACCGACCCGTGGCAGCCCGCAGTCCTGTCCTTGGTGGCGCTGGCCGCAAGCGCCGGGGCCGCGGTGGCCAAGCCGGTCGGGGTGTGTGGGGAGGCGGCGGCCGATCCGCTGCTGGCCGCGGTGCTCGTGGGCCTGGGCGTGACGTCCCTGTCGATGGCGCCGGCCGCGATCCCCGCGGTGGGGGCCGAACTTGCGCAACTGACGCACCGGCAATGTCGGGCCGCGGCCCAAGCCGCGATGGCCACCGGTAGCGCCGCCGAGGCCCGCGACGCGGCCCGCCGGACACTGCAACGGGAATAATCGGACCGCGGTCCGGTTATAGCTGACATCACCCCACATATCAGGAGGTAGGAGATGCCAGCCATCACCGCAGACACCTTGACCTTGCCCCGAATCGCCGCCGCTCAAGCCCCGGACACCGAACGTCCGGTCCGCTCGATCACCACCGGCCCGCGCGGGTTCGAGGGCGAGGGCTTCCCCGTCGTCCGGGCCTTCGGTGGCGTCAGCGCGGCCGACCTGGACCCCTTCGTCCACATGGATCAGATGGGCGAGGTCGAATATCAGCCGGGCGAACCGCGGGGGACGGATTGGCATCCGCACCGCGGGTTCGAAACGGTCACGTACATGATCGACGGGCGCTTCGCCCATCAGGACTCCCATGGTGGCGGCGGGCTGATCACCGACGGCGCCACGCAGTGGATGACCGCCGGATCGGGAATCCTGCACATCGAGACCCCGCCGGCCGAGCTCGTCGAGAGCGGTGGCACGTTCCACGGCGTCCAACTGTGGGTGAACCTGCCGAAGAAGGACAAGTTCGCCAGCCCGCGCTACCAGGCGATCGAGGGCACCGACGCCAAACTGCTGACGTCCCAGGACGGCGGCGCCCTGGTGCGCATCATCGCGGGCCAGATCGACGGCGCGAAGGGTCCGGGCAACACGCACACCCCGATCACCTTGGCGCACGCCACGATTGAACCGGGTGCCCAACTCAACCTGCCGTGGGACCGCGAGTTCAACGCCCTGGTGTACGTGCTGAGCGGGCGCGGCAGCGTCGGCCCGGTGGGGCATCCGATTCATCAGGGACAGTTGGCCGTCCTGGGCCCCGGCGACCGGATCACGGTGTCGGCGCAGCCCACCCAGGATTCGCACCGGCCCGCGATGGAGGTTCTGCTCCTGGGCGGCAAGCCGATTCGCGAACCGGTGTTCCATTACGGCCCGTTCGTGATGAACTCGAAGTCCGAGTTGATCCAGGCGCTGGAGGACTATCAAGCGGGCAAGTTCGGCCACATCCCACCGAACGCGCTCATGCCGCACAGGGTCTGATCAACCCACCGACTCGGCGGGCTGCGGGTAGAGAAGTTCCAGCTCGCCGAGATGCGCCGCCGCCGTCACCAGCGGCAGGGCCGCCGAGACCGCCAGATCGGTTCCGGCGGCTTCGGCGCGCAGTGACACCACGAAGCTTTCACCGATCGGCACCAGCACCGACGTGGTGTCGGCGCGGGTGAGCCGGGCACAGATCGCCGCGGCATGCTCCTCGATCACCGCGCGGGTGTCCGGATAGACGCCCAGCGGCGGCGGCACCACATCGGCGATCAGCTCGGCCGCGGCGCGCACCCGATTAGCCCGGTTGGCCGCCCGCACCACCGGTGCACGTTGGTCACTGGGCCCACCGTTCTCCGAAAGGTATTGGCGCACAGCATCATCAAGGGTGCGCGAGGCCGCGAGATTGCGGTGGCTCAAGGCGATGACGCGGTTGGTGGCTTCCTCGGAGGCGCCGCGGGTGACGCGAACCACCGCGGCCTGAAGGAACTGTGCGCCCATGTCGCGGGCCCGGTCGACGGCCTTGGACACCGACGCTGTGGCGCCGCGCGGCCACAACATCACCGACGCCACGATGCCCACCAGCGCGCCGAGGATGACGTCTTCGATCCGGACCAGGCCCACGCGCCAGCCGGTCGGGGCGATCAGGTTGAAGTTGATCAGCACCATCATCGTGAAAGCCGCCTGCCCGGCGATGAACGATGCCACCTTGGGGACGTAGGCCGATCCGAATGCCACGAGCGGCAACAGGATCCACATCACCACCGGCTCCACGCCGAGCAATTCGATGACCACCGCGCCGAGGATGAACCCGATGGCCGTCCCGGCCACCGCGCGCAGCACGCGCGTCCCGGTGTCCAGTGCGCTGCTGCGCAGCACCGACATCACGCCGAGCACCACCCAGAATCCGTGCTGCACCGGAAAGACGTGGGTGACGGCCACCGCGAGGGCCAACCCCAGCCCGGTGCGCAGGCTGTTACGCAGCACCACCGCGCGGGTGGCTACCAGCCCGCGGGTGATCGCGGCGACGGCGACGGTCTCGGGCATCACCCAGTCCGCGGCGCCGGTCGCGGGCAGACGCCGGCCCAACACGCGGGCCCACACCGGGCGGGCATCGGCCAGCGCGGCATTGCCGATCACCCGTCCGGTGACCGCGATCGTGGCCGAGATGGTGCGGCGCACCAACAGATCCCGACCGACTTCTACCGCGGCTGCGTCGTCGGCGGTGCCAAGAATCTGGGCGATGTCTTCGCGGTAGTTGCCCTGGGCCACGCTGCGCTGCTCGGCCAGGGCGGCGCGCAGATCGACACTGCGAGCGGCCCGTTCGGCGCGGTCCGTGATGCGCAGCAGCGCGGCGCTGTCGCGCAGGACCCGCACCGCTGGATCACGCATCGCGCCGAGCAGTTCCCCGGTGTCGTCGGTGACCTGGTCGCAGATCCACCCCAGGTCGTCGACGACGCGGACCAGGGCGCGGCTGCCCGCGGTGAGGGCGACGGGGCGGTAGTCGGCGCCGAGGAAGCTTTCGTAGAGCGCGTTCATCGCCCGGGTGACGTCACGGCCGGAGGCCTGGCCTTCGAGCCGGTCGGCCAACAACCGGCACACCTGCGCGGCGTGGCGGCGCAGCTCGTCGTGGTGGCGGGGCGCGAACAGGAACAACGCGGCGGGCACGCAGACCGCCAGGGCTATCAGCCAGCCCAGCAACCGCTCCGGGATGGGACCCACCGGTGTGCACAGCGGCAGCACGAACAACAGCAAGGTGGCCCGTTGGCCGGCGGCGACGATCTCGCTGAGCACCCCGGAAAACGACACCACCACGCCGACGACGAACATCGCGGCCACGCTCAGCCAGGGATGCGGGGCCAGCACGGTGCCGAGCACGATCAACACCGCGCCGTTGAACGCCAGACCGCCGTAGGCCAGGGCACGGGCCGGCCGGTTGCCCGGGAAATCCGCGGTGATCAGGACCGAGACCGCGCCGAAGATGGCGAACAGCGGAGTCTGGGAATCCCCGCCGAGGGCGAAGCCGATCGCAGCGGCGATGGGCAGCACGATGGCTGCGCGCAGCGCGCGGCGCAGCGCGTCGTAGTCGGGATCTTTCTCACGTAGGCGGTCAGCTGCCCGGCGCCAGATTTCGGCCGGGGTCAGCATGACCGCCGATGTTAGACGGGTTCGTCGGATCCGGCGTCGGGAGCGAACCGGCCCGCTTCGAGCGCGTCGCGCATCTGGGTGGTGATCCACCGCAGGGTCTCGGTGTCACGCGGCAGGGTGCTCTGCTCGAAGCCGACGATGAGGAACACGCCCCAGGCCGCGAAGTAGCGGGCGTTGCGCTCGTCGCCGATGAGCTCGAGGGCGGATTCGAAGAGGATGTCGAAACGCAGCTGGTCCACCACGGCCTGCACGGCGTAGACATCGGGATCCAGTGAGCTCCAGACCCGGATGGCGGCTTCGGCGCCGTGGGGCAGGTCGAGCGTCTCGACGATCAGGGTTTCGATGCGGTGGTGCGGGTCCCGGTCGGCGCGCACGGCTTCGACCACCCGCAGGGTGCGCGCCTCACGCCAGTGTGCGATGAGTTCGCGGGTGTAGGACGCCCAGTTCGGAAAGTAGTGATAGAAGGAGCCGGTGGTGACCCCCAGCCGGTTGCACACCTCGGCGAGCTTGAGCCCGCCGTAGCCCAGATCGGACAACACATCCATACCGGTGTCGAAGTACGACTCCCGTGAAGCAACCCCCGCCATGAAAGCCAACGCTAGTCGCCGTCAATTTTGGGACGCGCCCGGGCTTTGCTGGTCAGCCGCTTGTCAGTGACCGCCAGATGACAGCGTCGGACGCCTCAGGTGACGTGTGGCACAATTCGAACGTGGCCCACATCGCGAGCCGGGGACCGGGACGTCCACCCGCAGCAAAGGCGGCTGAGACCCGTGAACGCATCGTGCACGCGGCCCGCGAAGTTTTCAGCGAACTGGGTTATGACGCGGCCACATTCCAGGCGATCGCGATCCGTGCGGACCTCACGCGCCCGGCGATCAACCACTACTTCAGCAGCAAGCGAGTGCTGTACCGCGATGTGGTCGAGCAAACCAATGCGAAGGTGATCGCCGCGGGCATTGCCAAGGCCCGGGAGGCCAGCACGCTGCTGTCCCGGCTCTCGACGTTCTTCGCCGCGGCGATGGACGCCGATTCCGCCGACCGCTCGGCGGCGGCCTTCCTGGTCACCTCCGTACTCGAGGCCCAGCGACATCCGGAGCTGGTGTCTGAGGAGCACGATGCGCTGCGAAGCTCACGGGAATTCGTGCGATGGGCCGTCGACGATGCGGTGCAGCGCGGTGAGCTGAGCACCGACACCGATATCCCGGCGATCGTGGAAATGCTGGTCGCGGTGATGTGGGGCATGGGCTTCTATGCCGGCTATGTGGGTCACCGCGATGACGTGGCGGCCATCGTGGACAAGTTCGAGCTGCTGCTGGCGAACAAGCTCTGGCAACTGCGCGATTGATCCGCGATTTGCGTGAGGTCGCCCACATAGCCGTATAGCCTGGCTAAGTTCTTGGGTAGCATGGCTTGACAAATGACTGATCTGAGCGACGTGCGGCCGGGTCGGGCCGCGGGCGACAGTTGGGACATCACCGAGAGTGTCGGGGCCACCGCGTTGGGCGTGGCCGCCTCCCGCGCCGCCGAGACCGCACAACTCGAACCCCTGATCCGCGATGAGTTCGCCTTCTTGCTGGTGGCCGCCGCGGGCCCGGCTTGGGCCCAGCTGGCCGGCAGTGAACCGCACTGGATCGGCGAGGATCCGGACGCCCGTCGCATCCACGAGATGGCCCGCAACTACCAAGCGGTCCGCACCCACTACTTCGACGACTTTTTCACCGACGTGACCCACGACGGCATCCGCCAGATCGTCATCCTGGCCGCCGGTCTGGATTCGCGCGCGTTCCGGCTGGACTGGCCCGCCGGCACCACGGTGTACGAGATCGACCAGCCCAAGGTGCTCGAGTACAAGACCGCGACGCTGCAGGCCCACACCGCAGTCCCCCGCGCACAGCACGTGCCGGTGCCGGTCGACCTGCGTGACGACTGGCCGGCCGCCCTGCTCGACGTCGGATTCGACCCGACGCAGCCGACCGCGTGGCTGGCCGAAGGCTTGCTGCCGTACCTGCCGGCCGAGGCCCAGGACCGGCTGTTCGAACTCGTCGGTGCCCACAGCGCACCGGGTAGCCGTATCGCGGTCGAGGCCTTCGTGATGGACCCGGCCCGCTACACGCCCGAGAAGTGCGCGCAGCGCCGCGCCCGCAGCGAGCACATGCGTACCGCCCTGGGCCTGGATCTCGACGTCGACGCCCTGATGTACACCGATGACGAGCGGGCCGACGCCGCCGAGTGGCTGACCGCGCACGGCTGGGATGTTGACGCCGTGGCCGCCACAGACGAGATGGCCCGGCTGGGCCGGCCGGCCGCCGTCGACGAACTGGCCGAACTCGGTTTGGACAGCGTGCTGTTGCGCGCCCGATTGGACGGAGAAACCCGATGAGCTCACTGCGCAGTCATGACGACACCTGGGACATCGCCACCAGCGTGGGCTCGACGGCCGTCATGGTGGCCGCCGCCCGCGCCGGCGAGACCAAGCGTGAGAACCCGCTGATCCGCGATCCGTACGCGGCGATCCTCGTCGCCGGGGCCGGCACCGGCGTCTGGGAAACCCTGCTGGATCAGGACATCGCCAACAAGATTGAAGAGCTGGACGCCGAAGCCGCCAGGATCTTCGAGCACATGGGCAGCTACCAGGCCGTGCGCACCCACTTCTTCGACGAATACTTCACCAAGGCCGCCGAGGCCGGCATCCGCCAGATCGTGATCCTGGCTTCGGGGTTGGACTCCCGCGCCTACCGGCTGGACTGGCCGGCGGGCACCACGGTGTTCGAGATCGACCAGCCCAAGGTGCTCGAGTACAAGGCCGAGACGTTGGCCGCTCATGGGGCGCAGCCGTCCGCGCAGCGCCGTGAGGTCGCTATCGACCTGCGCCAGGATTGGCCGAAGGCCTTGCGGGAGGCGGGTTTTGACGACGCCCAGCCGACGGCGTGGCTGGCCGAGGGGCTCCTGATGTACCTGCCCGCCGATGCGCAGGATCGGCTGTTCGAGCTCGTCACCGAGTTGTCGGCACCGGGCAGCCGCATCGCCGCCGAAACGGCCGGGGTGACGGCGAGCGAGCGTCGCGAGGAGATGCGGGAGCGCTTCGAGAAGTTCGCCGCGCAGTTCAACATGGAGCAGGCGCTGAACGTCCAGGACCTGATCTACGAAGACCCCGACCGGGCCGATGTGGCCGAGTGGCTCGGTGCCCACGGTTGGCGGGCCGAGGGCGTGCACTCCCTGGACGAGATGCGCCGGCTGGGCCGCTACGTCGAGCTCGAGCATGACGACAAGGGGGCGTTCTCCACGTTCGTCACCGCCGAACGGCTCTGAGCTTTCCGCTGACAATAAGAAGGGGCGCCCCGATCATGGGGCGCCCCTTGCTTGTTCGCCGTGCTTCAGCGGCCGACGTTCATGCTGGAGAGGTTGATGCTGGTGTGCTTCACGGTGTTGTCGACCTGCGGCACCTGAGCCTTCTGGTGCAGCTGGTGTACCCAGATGTGGTGGTCGACGCCGGCGGAGGCCGGTACGGCCAGGCCCAGAACGGCAGCTGCCAATCCACTGGCGGCGATTGCGGTGAATCCGAACTTTTTCACTATTGATTCCTTCATTTTTTTAAAACTTTCTCAGCTTCCAACCCTCGGTCAGGGCGCTTTATTTCTGTTACGCTCCCGCGCTCGCCGTGACAGTGGTCACCGCCGGTGACACTCAGCGGCTCTGGTGCACGCTGTGGTCGACCTGTGGAACGGTCGCCGACTGGTGCTGCTGATGCACCCAGATGTGGTGGTCGATCCCGGCGGAGGCCGGTGCGGCGAAGCCGACGACGGCGGTGGCCAAGGCGCTGGCGATGACGGCGGTGAAACCCAACTTCTTCATTACTGCATCCCTCTTCTGTATCGCTTTCTTGAATGGTTCAACTAAAGCAATACTGGAATGATTCCAAAATAAACCTCCGAACGCCGTGACAGTGGTCACTCGCCGACCCGGTGCACCGACCAAGAGGCAGCCGCCGTATACAAGAGGGGAGTTGAGCCGTATTTCCGGCCCCTACCGAGGAGGAATCCCCATGCCAGGAGTGCAGGATCGCGTCGTCGTCGTCACCGGAGCCGGTGGCGGTCTGGGTCGTGAATACGCCCTGACGCTGGCCCGCGAGGGCGCCAGCGTCGTCGTCAACGACCTCGGCGGTGCCCGCGACGGCACCGGTGCCGGCCACAACATGGCCGACGAGGTGGTCAACGAGATCAAGGCCGCCGGCGGACGCGCCGTGGCCAACTACGACAGCGTGGCCGAGCCCGAGGGCGCCGAGAACATCATCAAGACCGCCATCGACGAGTTCGGCAAGGTCGACGGCGTCGTCAGCAACGCCGGCATCCTGCGCGACGGCACGTTCCACAAGATGACGTTCGAGAACTGGGACGCCGTGCTCAAGGTGCACCTCTACGGCGGCTACAACGTCATCCGCGCCGCCTGGCCGCACTTCCGTGAGCAGAGCTTCGGGCGCGTCGTCGTGGCCACCTCCACCAGCGGCCTGTTCGGCAACTTCGGCCAGGCCAACTACGGCGCCGCCAAGCTCGGCCTGGTCGGCCTGATCAACACGCTGGCCCAGGAAGGCGCCAAGTACAACATCAAGACCAACGCCGTCGCCCCGATCGCGGCCACCCGGATGACCCAGGACATCCTGCCGCCCGAGGTCTTCGAGAAGCTCACCCCGGAGTACGTGGCCCCGGTGGTCGCCTACCTGATGACCGAGGAACTGCCCGACACCGACTCGATCTTCATCGTCGGCGGCGGCAAGGTCCAGCGCACCGCGCTGTTCCAGAACGAGGGCGTCACCTTCTCCGACGGCGTGCCCTCGGTTGACGATGTCGCCGCCAAGTGGGGCGAGATCACCGATCTGTCCGCCGCTCAGCAGGCGTCGTTCAAGCTGGGCTAGAACCAGTGAAAGCGCTTGTCGCACAGGCACTTACCGGTACGTCCGGGCTGGCGTACGTCGACGTCGAGGAACCGACCACAGGGGATGCGGTCATCATCGACGTCGGCGCCGCCGGCGTCTGCTTCCCCGATCTGCTGTTGCTGCGCGGTGAGTACCAGCTGCGGCTGGAACCGCCGTTCACGCCCGGCATGGAGGTGGCCGGAACGGTTCGCTCGGCACCCGAAGACTCCGGTTTCACACCAGGGCAACGGGTTTCGGCGTTCTCGATGATCGGCGGGTACGCCGAGCAGGTGGCGGCCGTACCGGCCAACGTGATCCCCACCGCCGACGGTCTCGACGACGGCGAGGCGGCCTCGCTGCTGGGCAACTACTACACGATGCAGTTCGCCCTGGCCCGCCGGGGCGGGCTGGTGGCGGGCGAGACCGTGCTGGTGCTCGGCTCGGCCGGCGGCATCGGCGCGGCGTCGATCCAATTGGCCAAAGCCATGGGCGCCAAGGTGATTGCCATGGTGCACCGGTCCGGCGCCGAGGAGTTCATCTCGTCGCTCGGTGCCGATCTGGTGTTGCCGCTGGCCGATGGCTGGCGTGAGGCCGTGCTGGAGGCCACCGGCGGGCAGGGCGTCGACCTGGTGGTCGATCCGATCGGTGGCCCGGCCTTCGACGACGCCATCCGGGTGCTGGCTCCCGAAGGCCGGCTGCTGGTGATCGGCTTCGCCGCCGGTGGCGGGATCCCGACGGTCAAGGTGAACCGGCTGCTGCTGCGCAACGTCAGCGTCGTCGGGGTGGGCTGGGGCGAGTTCGTGCGCCGCCACCCGGAGGCCCAGGCGCAGGTGGGTGCGGAGCTCAACAAGCTCGTCGCCGCCGGGCTGCGGCCGCCCCCGCCGGTGCGGTACCCGCTGTCCGAGGGGGCGGCGGCGCTCGAGGCGCTGGCAAACGGTGCGGTGCGGGGAAAGCTGATCCTCGAGCCCTGATGACGCACGGCGCCGCCCGACTCGGTGCGTAGCGTAGAGGTGTGGACACCGCATCGAGCCGGGCATTGACCAAGGCGCTGGAGCTTCTTGCCGATCCACCGGCCCAGCCGGACGTCAGCAAGGGATATCTCGACCTGCTGGGGGCAGGCAGTGACGCCCCGAAGAACGCCGGGTTCATCCAGAAGGTGTGGGCCTCGCCGCTGGGCTCGAAGCTGTACGACAACGCCCAGGCGCTGGGCCGCAAGCTCATGACGGCGTGGCAGGAGCCCACCGAATGGCTGGACATCCCGCCCGGGGGCATCGCCCTCGACGTCGGCAGTGGCCCCGGCAACGTGACCGCCGCGCTCGCGCGGGCGGCCGGCCTCGACGGAATCGCGTTGGGCGTGGACATCTCCGAGCCGATGCTGGCTCGTGCGGTCGAGGCGGAAGCGAGCCGGCAGGTCGGTTTCCTGCGCGCCGACGCCCAGAACCTCCCGTTCCGTGACGACGTCTTCGACGCGGTCACCTCGATCGCGGTGGTGCAGTTGATCCCGCAGGCCGAGGTGGCGCTGGCCGAGATGGTGCGGGTGCTGCGCCCCGGCGGCCGCATCGCGATCATGGTGCCGACGGCCACCGACCGCGGCCCGGCCCGGCTGCTCGCGAAGGGCGGGGCACGGTTCTTCGGCGACGACGAACTCGCCGACGAGTTCGAGCGGCTCGGCTTGCAGCGGGTGCGGTCCAAGAGCATGGGCGCCATGCAGTGGGTGCGTGGGCAGAAACCGTGAGCACACTCGGGGTTGTTCTCGTCGCGTTGGTGATCGCTGTCGGGCTTGTCGGCATCGTGGTGCCCGTGCTGCCCGGCGGCGGATTTCTGGTGCTCGCGGCGATCGCGGTGTGGGCGATCGTCGAGGGAGGCGTCGTCGGGTGGGTGACGCTGGCGGTGGCGGCGGTGTTCTCCGTGACCGCCGAGGTGATCAAGTACGTGTGGCCGGTGCGGCGGATGCGCGCCGCCGAGGTGCGCACGTGGAGCCTGGTGGCCGGTGGGGCGCTCGGCCTGATCGGCTTCTTCGTCATCCCGGTGATCGGGCTGGTGATCGGATTCGTCCTGGGCGTGTACCTGGCCGAGCTGGCCGCACGCCATGACAACCGCCGGGCCTGGGCGTCAACCATCCACGCCCTCAAGGGTGTTGCCCTCTCGGTCGGGGTCGAGCTGGCGGGCGCATTGCTGGCCACCGTCACCTGGGTGACGGGTCTGGTGCTTGCCTCATGACGCAATGGACCCTCGGCCCCGAGTCGGGTCAACTGCTGCTGCATACCGGTGTCACCGGTAGTGCCGCCCGCATGGGCCACCGGCTGACGCTCACGTTCACGTCCTGGCAGGCGGTCGTGGAGTGGGACGGGGATCGGCCTTCTGCCGTGGAGATGACCGTCGACCTCGGCTCCCTCGACGTCGTGCGTGGAGACGGTGGGTTGACCCCGCTGACCGGTGCAGAGAAAACCCTGATCCGGTCCAACGCGTTGAAAACCTTGCGCGCGAAGCGATTCGGTCAAGCCCGCTTCGCATCGACGGCGATCGACCCGGACGGCGACGCGCTGCAGCTGTCGGGAACGCTGGAGCTCAACGGGCACACCGGGCCGCAGGTCGTCCAGGTGCAGGCCGAGGATGCCGGAGACTCCTGGCGCCTCTCGGGTGAGGCGCACGTGCGGCACACCGACTTCGGTATCAAACAGTTTTCGATGTTGATGGGCGCGATGAAGGTCGCCGACGAGGTGCGCGTGACGTGGGCGTCGAGTGTTCCTCGAGACGCTGTTTGACCGGCGAATAGTCGGGCCGCTGCGCGCTCTGCGAACTTCCTGTCAGCCTTGCTCAAGTTGGGTGTAGAGCACCGGTGAAGGGGGTAGATGTTGAGCGGTGAAGTGAGGAGTCCGATCGTGAACATCGTCTCAGGCGCGGTGCGGGCGGTCAGCCGCACCGCGGACGCCACCACCGCAACCGCAGGAGCGATCGGCGGGGCCGCAGTCAACGGAGTGGTCGGGGGGCTGAAGGGAGTCGGCGCAGGGATTCGCAGCGGGGTGAGCCAGGGCAGCAGATCCCCGGCCGCGGCCGCCCTCACCCTCGCCGCGGTCGGAGCGGCAGGCCTTGTCGAGTGGCCGGTGTTGCTCACCGTCGGCGGTGCGGCTCTCGTTGTCCACCAACTGAATCAGCGGAACGGCGAGGAACCCGAGGAATCCCCGGATTCGCGTCCGGCGTCCTCGGCGGCCAAACGCTCAGCGGCGACCAAGCGTCCCCCGACTCGGTCTTCGACGAGCACCACCGCCAAGTCGTCCGGCCGCTCGGCGACGCGACGCACCGGTGCGGCTTCGCGCGCTAAGTGATCACCGCGCTCGGCCGGATCGTCAACGGCGCGGCTGCCCTGGCCGCGGCGCCGGTGCAGACGGCCCTGGCCGCCGCGGCCGAAATGGTCGGCGGGACGCCGGCCCGGCGTTGTTGGCGTGGAAACGGCCGGTGCTGGATCGAGGTGCGCGGCCTGCCCGCCGAACATGGTCGGCGTATCGGCGCCGCGGTGTTGCGGGAGATCCGTGACCTGCCCGGGGTGCGCACGGTGCAGCTGAACTTCTCCTTGTCCCGCGTGATCGTCGAAATCGACGAGGACCAACCTGGTGCGGTCGGTCTGCCGCAGCTGTGTGACGCGGTAGCGCGCGCCGAAGCCACACAGCCGGACCCAGGCCCGCCGCCGCGACCTACTGACCTGCCCGGCGACGGAATTGTTTTGGCGCTCAAGGGCATTGCGGCAGCAGCCAGCGGTGTCGGAGTCGGTGTGGCAGCGGTCGGCCGGGTGGTGCCGCTGCCCAGGCTGCCCGCAGGCCTGGCCGCCGTCGTCAGCGCCGTCGACTACCAGCCCAAGGTGCGGGCGCTGGTGGAAGCCCGGCTCGGTCCGGTGGCCGCCGACGCGGCGCTTGGCGTCGGCGCCGCCACCGTCTATGCGCTCACCCAGGCCCCGGCGGTGGTCGCCGTTGAGTTCGTGCGCCATCTGTCCCAGCTCGCCGAATCCGCGTCGGCCGCCAACGCGTGGCAGGCCCACGAGCCCCGGCTCGCCGCACACGCCGAATCGCTCCCCGCGCCACCGGTGCCGCCGCGTCCCTGCCCGGTACCCGACGGGCCAGTGGAGCGGCACGCGAAGCGGTGCGCACAGGCTCAGGCCGCGGCCGCTGCCTCCGTCGGGCTGCTGACCCGGGACGTCGGCGCGGCCGCGACCGCCGCCGTGGTCACCGCGCCCAAGGCGGCCCGTAATTCCCGCGAGGCGTTCGCCAGCACGCTCGGCCGCGGCGTGGCTGACCGTTTCGGGGTCATACCCTTACAGGCCAACGCATTACGACTCCTCGACCGGATCGACGCCGTGGTGGTCGATCCCCGGATCCTGGTCACCGACCAGTTGCGGGTGGGGCAGTTTCGCGATGTGGCCGAATCCGACCGCGCCGCGGTCTGGCAGTGGGCGCAGGGCCGGCTCGAGGCCGGGGCGCTGGACGTCGGTTGGCATCCCGTGGCACCGGCATTCGCCGGCCCCGAGCGCAACGGGAGGACCCGCGGCCGGGTCCTGGTGCGCCACAGCCACCACCCTCTCGCGCACAGCGTGCTGACCGAGATCCGCCGGGCCGGTGCCCAGGCGGTGTCCCTGGCCCTGGACGATCTCGGGGATCTGCGCTCGTCGTTCGACGAGTTGCATCACGGCGAAGGTGACGTCGATTCGGCGTTGGCCGACGCGGTCGATGCGCTGCAGCGCGACGGCCGCACCGTGGCGGTGCTCGCGGTGGACGCCTCGCGTGCCCTCGGTGCCGCCGACCTCGCGATCGGCGTCCTCAACGGGCACACCGGTGCCGCCATCCCCTGGCACGCCGATGTCCTCACCGACGACCTGGCCGCGGTGTGGCGCCTGCTGCACGCCATGCCTGCCGCGCGCCGGACCAGTGAGCGCGGTGTGGAGCTCGCCACCGGTGGCACTCTGCTCGGCGCCTTGCTGATGGTGCCCGGGGTGCGGGGCCGCGGCCCGGGACCGGTGACCGCCGGCGCCGCCGTCGGCCTGGTCTCGGGGTACTGGCAGGCCCGCCGCGTGCTGAGGGATCCGGCGCCCAAGGCTGCCTCCTTCGAGGACTGGCATGCGATGACCCCCGAGCAGGTGCGGCAGCGGATTGCCGAATCTGCAGCACCGGACGATGATTCCCGTGCCTGGCAGCCGCGTGGCGGGCCGCTGTCCCGGACGTTCGGTGATCTTCTGGCGGCGCTTCGGGCAGAGTTGTCCGATCCGCTGACTCCCGTGCTGGCCGTCGGTTCGGCGGCCAGCGCGATGCTCGGCTCCCCGGTGGACGCCGTGCTCGTCGGGTCGGTGCTGACCGGCAACGCCATTCTGGCTGCCACCCAGCAGGTCCGGGCGGAGCGGTTACTCAGCCGGCTGCTGGCGGTCCAGGATCCGCCGGCTCGCCGGGTGACGGGCGACGCCGGTGGTTACGAGAGTGTGCCGGCCAAGCTGCTGCGTCCCGGTGACGTCATCGAGGTGCGCCCCGGCGAGGTGGTGCCCGCCGACGCCCGAATCCTCGAGGAAGTCGATGCCGAAGCCGACGAAGCGTCGTTGACCGGTGAATCACTGCCGGTGGCCAAGCAGGTCGCGGCCACTCCCGGCGCCGCCCTGGCCGAACGGCACTGCATGCTGTACGCCACCACCACGTTGGTGGCCGGAACGGTCGTCGCGGTGGTGACCGAGGTGGGCGCCGCGACGCAGGCGCGCCGCGCCACCGACGTGGGTCAGGGCGCCGGCCCGGCCGTCGGCCTACAGGCGCAGCTGCGTGAACTCACCAACCGGGCCCTGCCCTACAGCCTGGCCGGTGGCGGGCTGGTCAGCGGGTTGGGTCTGCTACGCAAGTTGCCGCTGCACAGCGCGGTTGCCAGCGGGGTCGCGGTTGCGGTGGCGGCCGTGCCCGAGGGCCTGCCGCTGGTGGCGACGCTGGCCCAGCAGGCCTCGGCGCGGCGGCTGACCAGCTCCGGGGCGCTGGTGCGCAGCCCCCGGTCGGTGGAGGCGCTCGGTCGCGTCGACGTGGTGTGTTTCGACAAGACCGGCACGCTCAGCGCGAACCGCCTACGCGTCGCGCAGGTTCGGGCCCCGGGTGGACGGGCCTCCGAGCAGCAGGTGCTCGACTGTGCGGCCCGCGCCACCCCGCCCAAGAACGGCGAGCAGTACGAACACGCCACCGACGCGGCGGTCGCCGAGGCGGCCGACCTGGCGGCGATCGACGAGGTCGGGGTCTACCTTCCGTTCCGCTCCGGCCGTAAATTCTCGGCCGCGATGCTGGGCGACGAGCTGGCCGTCAAAGGCGCCCCCGAAGTGGTGTTGGCCGGCTGTGGGGACGTGGCCCGGGCTGTGAGCCGCACCGTGGACGAGATGGCCCGCAACGGCCTGCGGGTCCTTGCGGTGGCCCGCCGGCCGTTGACCCCGGCGCAGGTTGCGCGCGCCCGCGACGACGTCGACGCCCTTGCTGACCTGGCCTCCGGTGAGCTGCAGTTCGTCGGCCTGCTGGGCTTGTCCGATACGCCCCGTCCGGAATCCGCCTATGTGTTGAAGTCGTTGCGCCGCAAGGGTATCGGCATCCGGCTCATCACCGGAGACCATCCCGTCACCGCGAAGGCGATCGCGGCGGAAATGGGGCTGCCGGTCACCGCCGAGCAGGTGATGAGCGGCGAGGAATGGGTGGCGATGCCACGCCGCAGCCAGGAACGCGCGGTCCGCGAGCGCCTGGTCTTCGCGCGGATGTCGCCCGAGCACAAGGTCCAGATCGTGCAGACCCTGGAACGTACCGGGCAGGTGTGCGCCATGGTCGGTGACGGAGCCAACGACGCCGCCGCCATTCGGGCGGCCACGGTGGGCATCGGGGTCGCGGCCCGCGGTAGCGATCCGGCCCGCAGTTCGGCCGACGTGCTGCTGCTCGACGGGCGGATCGGCGCCTTGATCGACGCGCTGGACGAGGGACACGAGCTGTGGCGGCGGGTGCAGTCCGCCGTGTCGGTGCTGCTGGGCGGCAATGCCGGCGAGGTGGTGTTCTCGATCGTGGGCAGCGCGCTCACCGGACGTTCACCACTGAACACGCGGCAGCTTCTGCTGGTCAACATGATGACCGATGCGCTGCCGGCGGCGGCCCTGGCGGTGAGCCCGACGACACGCACCGCAACCCGCGCCGGTCACGGACCCGATCAGGCCGAGCTGTGGCGCACCGTGGCGATCCGAGGTGCGACGACGGCCGGCGCGGCCACCGGTGCCTGGTTCTCGGCGGGTTTCTCCTTGGCGCCGCGGCGCGCCTCCACCGTGGCGCTGGTG
>NZ_LZJD01000088.1:0-4321 GCF_001666875.1 Mycobacterium sp. E802 | reverse complement strand
TCGCTGACCGGCAACGCGGCAGCTGTCATAACGGGCATACTACAAACTACCGTATTAATTCACAGACGGACCACTAGGCGGGCACATCGCATACCGCCCGGAAAACCGTGGCGGATGCGACCAGCGACGCCCAAGACGCCGAGCTCACGTCGTCGGGGCGGCTACACCAAGCCGCTGACGTACTGCCCGTCGTGGACGGATTCCAGCACGGCCCGCATCGCGTCCGCGGACAGCGTCCAGGAGAACTCGTCGCTGCGGGCCTGCGCCTTGCTGCCCAACTGGATTCGCTGAACCGGGTCGTTCAACAGCTGACGGATCGCGGCGACCAGGGCATCGCGGTCCTCGACCAGCAGGCCGGTGACGCCGTCGACGATCGAGTCGGTCAGCCCGCCGGAGGCGCGATAACCGATGGTCGGCACACCATGTTGAGCCGCTTCGGTGACCGCGAGCCCCCAGCCTTCCTTGCGCGAGGGCAGCACATGTATCCAGCTCTGCTGCAGCACACGGTGTTTCGTCTCTTCGTCGACGTGGCCGTGGAATGTCACCGAGTCGGAGATACCCAGCAGTTCGGCATGCTCGACCAGGCGCTCCCGCCACCAACCCCCGCCGAGGATGTCCAGGTGCAGTCCGGGCACCTCGGTGCGCAATACGGCGACGGCCGCCAAGGCGTCCTCGATCTGCTTGTGCGGCACCAGACGCGAGAGCACCACGAGCCGCGGCGTCTGCGATCGCGGCAGCTCCAGGGTGGCGCCGGGCGCTTCGTCAAGCCCGTTGCGTACCACCGCAATCCGACCGGAATCGACGCCGAGTTCGTTGAGGTCGCGAGCCGAAGGCAGCGACACCGTCACGTACTGGTTGCGGCGGTGCAGACGCGGCGAGAGCTTCGATTCGACGAACCAGCCGATCCGGCCCCGCACCGGTCCGGCCACCGGCCACAGTTCCCGGTGACAGTGGTGCACCAGCACCGCCACGCGCCGGCCGAACGCCAGCCGGGCCAGGAACGGCAATCCGTTCTGGGTGTCCACGACCACGTCGGGCCGAACCCGGCGCAACGGCCCGAGCCCGACGCGGGCAGCCACCATGGCCAGCCCGGCCCAGATGTAGACGCTGTGGGGCCCGCCGGCCCGGCTGATCCGCACGCCGTCGATCACCTCACGACGGGCGGCGCCCGGGTAACGGGCGGTGCGCAGGGTGACGTCGACACCGTCGTCGGCCAGGCAGGCCCCGATCCGCTGGAGATACGCCTCGCTGCCACCGCCCTGAGGATGACCGGTGTCACGCCAGCAGAGCAGCAGGACGCTCCGGAGGCGGGGGTCAGGACGGGCAGGCATCGTGTTGAGGGTACCGGTGAGTAGGTTGGGCGGGTGCAGCCCAGCGACATCTCGGCACGCTTCGCCCGGCGGGCGAGCCTGCCTCGGTCGATCGGCCTGCTGGCCCAGTTCCGGTTCGAGCAGAGCGACCCGGCCCGCTTCTACGGCGCGCTGGCCGCCGATACCGTCGCCATGGTCACCGATCTGTGGACCGCCAGCACCGGCGAATCCCCGGCGGGGCGGACCGTGCTCGACGTGGGCGGCGGACCAGGCTACTTCGCCTCGGCGTTCGACGCGGCCGGCATGCGCTACATCGGAGTGGAGCCTGACGCCCGCGAAATGCACGCCGGTCCGGCGGCCGACGCCGCGGAGGGCACATTCGTCCGGGCGTCGGGCATGGCACTGCCATTCGCCGATTCCAGCGTCGACATCTGCCTGTCGTCCAATGTCGCCGAGCACGTACGCCAACCCTGGCGGTTGGGCAACGAGATGCTGCGGGTCACGCGGCCCGGCGGGTTGGCGGTGCTGTCCTACACGGTGTGGCTGGGCCCATTCGGCGGCCATGAGATGGGGCTGACGCATTACCTCGGGGGCGCCCGGGCGGCCGAGCGTTACACCCGCAAGCACGGCCACCGACCGAAAAACGACTACGGCTCGTCGTTGTTCGCGGTGTCGGCGGCCGACGGTCTGGAATGGGCGCGCTCGACCGGTTCCCTGATCGCCGCTTTTCCCCGCTACCACCCACGATGGGCGTGGTGGATGACCGCGGTGCCGGGGTTGCGGGAGTTCCTGGTGAGCAATCTGGTGCTGGTTCTCCGGCCATCCTGAAACCGTCAACTGGAACAGGTTCTCGTTTGGCCGATTCCTCGGTAATGTGACGGCCATGACACAGAGCGCAACTGTCGCCAAGACCGATTACGACAAGCTTTTCATCGGTGGCCAGTGGGTCGAGCCGTCGACCTCGGAGGTCATCGAAGTTTTCTCGCCGGCCACCGGTGAGAAGGTCGGGCAGGTGCCGTTGGCCGCCGAGGCCGATGTGAACGCGGCCTGCGCCGCGGCGCGCAAGGCGTTCGACGAGGGCCCGTGGCCGCACCTGTCGCCCGAGGAACGGCAGGCCGTCCTGGCCAAGGCTGTCGAGCTGATCAATGCGCGCGCCGAAGAGTTCAAGCACCTACTGAAGCTGGAGACCGGCCAGCCGCAGACGATCGTCGACATGATGCAGTTCGGCGCGGGTGTGTCCGGCCTGCAGTACTACGCAGGTGCGGCCGACAAGTACACCTGGCGCGACATCCGCGACGGCATCTACGGCCAGACGCTGGTGCTCAAGGAGCCGATCGGTGTGGTCGGCGCCGTCATCGCCTGGAATGTGCCGTTCTTCCTGGCCTGCAACAAGCTGGGACCGGCCCTGCTGGCCGGCTGCACCGTGGTGCTCAAGCCCGCCGGCGAGACCCCCCTGACCACCAACCTGCTGGCCGAGGTGTTCGCCGAGGCCGGCCTGCCCGAAGGCGTGCTGTCGGTGGTTCCGGGCGGCCCCGAGACCGGCCGTGCCCTGACCAACAACCCGGAGCTGGACAAGTTCACCTTCACGGGCTCGTCGGCGGTCGGCAAGGAGATCGGCAAGATCGCGGCCGAAAAGCTCAAGCCGTGCACGCTGGAGCTCGGCGGAAAGTCCGCCGCGATCATCCTCGAGGACGCCGACCTGGATTCCACGCTGCCCATGCTGGTGTTCTCCGGCCTGATGAACAGCGGGCAGGCCTGCGTCGGCCAGACCCGCATCCTGGCCCCGCGGTCCCGTTACGACGAGGTCGTGGAGAAGTTGGCCGGCGCTGTCGGCGCCATGCAGGCCGGCCTGCCCGATGATCCGGCCGCCATGATCGGCCCCGTGATCAGCGAGAAGCAGCGCGACCGCGTCGAGGGCTACATCAAGAAGGGCATCGAGGAGGGCGCGCGCGTCGTCACCGGTGGCGGACGTCCCGAAGGTCTGGACTCGGGCTGGTACGTGCAGCCGACCGTGTTCGCCGACGTCGACAACTCGATGACCATCGCCCAGGAGGAGATCTTCGGGCCGGTGCTCGTGGTCATTCCGTTCGAGGACGAGGACGACGCGGTGCGCATCGCCAACGACTCGCCCTACGGCCTGGCCGGCAGCGTGTACACCACCGACTTCCCCAAGGCTCTCGAGATCGCCGCGAAGATCCGCACCGGCACGTACGCGGTGAACATGTACGCCTTCGATCCGGGTTCACCATTCGGCGGGTACAAGAACTCCGGCATCGGCCGCGAGAACGGTCCCGAGGGCATCGACGCCTACACCCAGGCCAAGAGCGTGCTGCTGCCGTTCGGCTACACCCCCTAGTTCTCCCCGCGAGTTCTCCCCGCGGGTTCTTCCCGCGAGCAGACGCAAACCCTTACCTTTTCGCGCGGAAAGGTAAGGGTTTGTGTCTCAGTGTCAGTCTGGATTTTGCCGCGTTGCGGTGGTTGGGTCTGGATCATCTGGTGTCTGGCTCAGTTTGTGTCTGCCGTCCTCGTGTGGGGGTTGGCGTTGAGCAGTAGTGCCGGCATCAGATGTGAAGGACCGGCCGGCGTGACTTGATAGGAGCGTGGCATCGCCCCCGACTGAGAAGTGTCCGCCGACCGGCCCAACCTCAACACACCCCTCTTCATGACTGAAGGAGGCAACCATCATGGTTGTTGTTGGAGCCGATGTACACAAGTCCACTCACACCTTTGTCGCCGTCGATGAGGTCGGGCGCACGCTCGGGCAGAAGACCGTCAAGGCCACCACCGACGGGCATCTCAAGGCCATCAGTTTGGTGGGCACCCGCACCACGTTCTGCCCGGCGCCGAGCAGGTCACGTTCCAGCCGGGCGGACATGTTGCGGCAGTCCTCGATAGCCCAGAGCAGCTCGGTACCGAACTGCTCGCGGGCCCACTTGATGGCCTTGAGATGCCCGTCGGTGGTGGCCTTGACGGTCTTCTGCCCGAGCGTGCGCCCGACCTCATCGACGGCG
>NZ_LZJD01000087.1:0-29062 GCF_001666875.1 Mycobacterium sp. E802 | reverse complement strand
CGGCGCCGGCCGTCGTCGCACCTCGGATCGCCACGGTGCGCCACAGCTCGGCCTGATCGGGTCCGTGACCGGCGCGGCCACCGGTGCCTGGTTCTCGGCGGGTTTCTCCTTGGCGCCGCGGCGCGCCTCCACCGTGGCGCTGGTGGCCCTGGTCTCCACCCAGCTGGCGCAGACCTTGATCGACTCCCACAGTCCATTGGTGGTCGCGACCGCGGCCGGTTCGCTGGTGTCATTGGGCG
The DNA here is from genome assembly GCF_001666875.1 of Mycobacterium sp. E802. NCBI lineage: Bacteria > Bacillati > Actinomycetota > Actinomycetes > Mycobacteriales > Mycobacteriaceae > Mycobacterium > Mycobacterium sp. E802. The sequence continues at coordinate 28,823 of NZ_LZJD01000087.1, read as the reverse complement.
CGGTGATCAGTACGCCTGGCCTCAGCCAGCTGTTGGGCTGCACACCGCTCGACCCGCTCGGGTGGGCGCAGGCGCTGACCTCGGCCGGGGTGGCCACCGGCGTCGCTGCTGTCGCGCCGCGGTTGGTGCCCCGCCTCGCACAAATCGCGCGGGCGTCGGAGCCGCCGGATCAGTCGTCGACGTCGAGTACACCGCAGCGCCACAGCACGGCGTACAGCTCCCGCAACGGGAGAACCAGGACGCGCGATACCGCGTCGGTCAACGGATCGGACGGAGCGCCGGAGCCGGAAGTTCTCACGCCTCTCACGGTGCGAAGCCGAGATCTCGAGAAATCGAAGTCGACGTGACCGAAAGGTGAGCAATGGCCGAAAAGTCGAAATCAACCCAGGGTCACCGTGGTGCCGTGCACACGGTGCGCCACGCGCGCGGATTCGCTGTGACGCTGCCCTTGGTGGGCCGGGTGAAGGTGCCTCACCCCGAGCAGCTGGCCTATTACGGTGCGCTGGGCATTCTGGCCGCGGTCGAGATCATCGACTGGCCGGTTGCCTTGTTGCTCGGTGCCGGGCACATGCTGATGCAGAACGAGCACAGTCAGACGGCGCGGGAGCTGGGTGAGGCGCTAGAGGAGGCGTGACCCCGCCGCTATCCCAGCAGGTTGGTCCGCAACGCCGTGATGGTCTCCGGGGACACGCCGGCCGCTTCCACGAAGCCGCTCACCGAGCCGAAGTCCTGCACCAGCCGGTCCCACGCGGCGGCCAGGTACTCCTCCCGCACGCCGAGCACCTCGTCCGTCAGCCGGGCCTCGGCGTAGGTGATCATCTCCGGCGCATCCTGGGCCCGGGCCCGCACCGAGTCCATGATCCGGTTACGCAGGGCCGGGATCGCGGTGTTGCTGGCCAGGAAGTCGGCGATGATGCGGTCGCGCTCGACGCCGACGGTCGCGAGCACCGTGGCCACGGTGAATCCGGTCCGATCCTTGCCCGCGAAGCAATGTGCGATCACCGGACGGTCCTGGGCCAGCATCGAAATCACCTCGCGCACCGCGGCGTGCGCGCCGGGGAGCGTCGGGAACTCCTCGTACACCTCGGTCATGTACCGCCGGGCCGCGGTGGCGACGTCCTCGTCGTCCCCGGATTCCGACATCACCCGCTGAAAAGTGTTCTCGTGCGGCGCATCCTGGTTCGACGGGTCGTCGGGGTGGAACGGCAGCAGGTGTACGGCCACGCCGTCGGGCACCTGCCCCGAACCCTGCCGTTGCACCTCCTGGTGCGACCGCAGATCGGCGACATCGGTGATGCCGAGCCGACGGAATACCGCCCGGCCGGCGTCCGAGAGCTGGCTGAGCTGACTGGAGCGGTAGAGCAGCCCCGGTCGGATCGCGGTCTCACCCGCGACGTCCCGAAAATTCCACGCCCCCGACAGCTCCCCCAGCTCGACGGTCACTGTGCCGTCACCGCCGGATTCGATTGGCGGCTCGCCGCCGTATCCGATTGGCGGCTCGCCGCCGTCGCCAGCGGCGACTTCTCCCGGCCCAACTCAGCACGGGCGATGGTGCGCATGTGCACCTCGTCGGGTCCGTCGAACAGCCGCATCGCGCGGTGCCAGGCATACAGCCGGGCCAGCGGGAAGTCGTCGCTGACCCCGGCCGCGCCGTGGACCTGGATGGCCCGGTCGAGGACGTTGCAGGCGATCTGCGGGGCGACGGACTTGATCTGCGACACGAGCACGTGCGCGGCCTTGTTGCCCTCCTGGTCGATGGTCCACGCGGCTTTCTCGCACAGCAGCCGGGCCTGATCGATCTCGTTGCGGGACTTGGCAATCGACTCGCGCACCACACCCTGCTCGGCCAGCGGCTTGCCGAACGCCACCCGCTTCTGCACCCGGTCGACCATCAGCGCCAGGGCCCGCTCGGCCGCACCGAGGGCACGCATGCAGTGGTGGATGCGGCCCGGCCCCAGCCGGGCCTGCGCGATCGCGAACCCGCTGCCCTCCTCGTGCAGCAGGTTCTCGGCGGGCACCCGCACGTTGTCGAACACGATCTCGCAGTGTCCGTGCTGATCCTGCCAACCGAACACCGGCAGCGAGCGCTGGATGTCGACCCCCGGAGTATCCACCGGCACCAGGATCATCGACTGCTGCTGATGCGAGGCGGCGTCGGGATTGGTGCGACCCATCACGATCAGGATCTTGCAGCGCGGATCGGCCGCACCGGTGATCCACCACTTGCGCCCGTTGATCACGTAGTCCGCGCCGTCACGCAGCATCGTCGTCTCGATGTTGCGGGCATCCGAGGACGCCACGGCCGGCTCGGTCATCGCGAATGCACTGCGGATCTCGCCCTTGAGCAGGGGTTCGAGCCACTGTTTGCGCTGCGCCTCGTTGGCGAACAGGTGCAGCGTCTCCATGTTGCCGGTGTCGGGCGCGGCGCAGTTGAGCGCCTCGGGAGCGATCTCCATGCTCCACCCGGTCAGCTCGGCCAGCGGCGCGTACTCCAGGTTGGTCAGGCCGGATTCCGAGGGCAGGAACAGGTTCCACAGGCCCAGCTCGCGGGCCTTGACCTTGAGTTCCTCCACCACCGGGGGGACCGTGTGATCCTTCGGGCCCTTTTCCTCGCGATAGGCGTGGTAGGACGCCTCGGCCGGGAGAACATATTCGGTCATGAAGTCGGTGAGCCGGGAGTGGTGATCAGCCGCCTTGGCCGACATCGCGAAGTCCATGGCAGCCACGATAGCCACATGGTTAGACAGGTAGAAAGGTGGCATGACCGGAAGCTCCGCTGGAAGCCGCCCGCCGTTCCCACCCTTCACTTTGGACACCGCGCTGCAGAAGGTTCAAGCCGCCGAGGATGCCTGGAACACCCGCGACCCGCAGCGGGTCAGCCTGGCCTATACGCCGGATTCGCATTGGCGCAACCGTGACCAGCACATCCTCGGGCGCGAACAGATCGTGGAGTTTCTCACCGCCAAGTGGGAGCGCGAACTGGATTACGTTCTGCGCAAAAGTCTTTGGGACTTTCGGGAGAACCGGATCGCGGTGCGGTTCCAGTACGAATGGCACGACGCCGGCGGTCAGTGGTACCGCAGTTACGGCAACGAGCTGTGGCAGTTCACGCCGGAGGGGCTGATGTCGCGCCGTGAGGCCAGCATCAACGACGTCCGGATCGAGGAGTCGCAGCGGCGCTACTTCGGCCCGCGCCCGGAATCGGAGTACGGCCGCGACATCGAGCTCTGGTAATTACGCGGCTCGCCGCGGTGGTAGCCGAGTGTGCAGGCCAGCACCCCGGCCAGCACCGCCAGCCCCATCACGGTGGCGGCCACGGCCGGCCAGCCTGCCGCGTCGAACGCCAGGCCGCCGACCCAGCCGATGACGCTGGACCCCGCGTAGTAGAAGAGGTTGTACAGCGACGAGGCCTGGGCCTTGCCGGTGCCGGCCGCCACGCCGACCCAGCCGGATGCGATGGCATGCGCGCCGAAGAACCCCGCGGTTGCGATCACCAGTCCGGCCAGGACCGCGAAGATGTTGCCCGCCAGCGTGATAGCGACCCCGGCGACCATCGTGGCGATCGAGCCCAGCAGCACGGCCTTGCGGCCGAACCGGCCGGCCTCGGCACCGGCCCGGGCCGAGGCCCAGGTGCCCGACAGATAGGCCAGAAAGACCAGGCTGACCACGGTCTGCGGCAGTCCGAACGGCGCCGCCATCAACCGGAAGCCGAGGAAGTTGTACATCGCCACGAACCCGCCCATCAGCAGGAAGCCCTGGCTGTAGAGCACCAGTTGGCGGGGTGAACGTAGGTTGTCCGCCAGTCGCCGGACCAGGTCGTGGGAGCGGGCCGGGGTGAAGCCGCGCGCGGGCGGGGCCAGCTTGACGAAGGCGAATGCCGACAGACCGCACAGCACCGCCACCACCAGCACGCCGACGCGCCAGCCGGCGAACTCGGCGATCGGTCCGGTGACCAGGCGGCCCGCCAGCCCGCCAATCGTGGTGCCCGCGACGTAGGTGCCTGCCGCGCGGGCGGCGTGCCCGGCATCGATCTCCTCGGTGAGGTAGGCGATCGCGACGGCCGGCACCCCGCCCAGCATCAACCCTTCGGCCAGCCGGCCGGACAGCAGCAATTCGGTGTTCGGGGCCATCGGCACGATCAGGCCGAGAACCGTTGCCGCGGTGATGGATATCGTCATCGCCTGGACGCGGCCGATGCGGTCGGCCAGGGCCGACCACGGAATCACGCCCAGCGCAAGACCAACCGTGGCCGCCGAGATGGTCAGGGCGGCGTGCGCGGCGCCGGTGCCCAGGTCGCGCGCGATCAGCGGCAGGACGGCCTGCGGCGAGTACAGCTGGGCGAAGGTTGCGACGCCGGCGCAGAACAGGGCCGCCAGCAGACGTCGGTACTCAGTCGAGCCACGCGTGTGCCCCTGCCACTGGACGGAGGTGGGGGAGGTGGTCACTCAGTCGACGGTAAGTCGCCGGCAAAGATGTGTCCAATGCATGGAATTAGTCACCCTTATGCACATTCTGCATAAGGAAGTCGGCCAGGCGGGCCGCCGCCGGCGGGAGTTGCCGGTCGGCGTTCCAGGTCAGACCGATCTGGCGTTTGGCCGAGCTCTCTGACAGCGGCACGTACGCGGCGCCCGGTTCGGTGCGCCCGGGGCGGGGCACCGGGACGACGGCAACACCGAACCCGGCGGCGACCAGGCCTTCCATGGTCGGAATCTCCATCGCCTCGAACACCACCGTCGGCGCGATCCCCGCTTCGGCCAGCAGTTCGTCGGTGAGTTGGCGCAGCCCGAAATCCGGCGCCAGTGCGATGAAGGGCTCGGCGCCGGCGTCGGCCAGCCGGATCCGCGCCCGACGGGCGAACCGATGTTCGCGCGGCACCGCCAGGCACAGCCGTTCCACATACAACCCGCGCCAGCGAAAGCCGTCCGGCCGCGGTGAGGTGATCGCCAGGTCGGCTTCGCCGTTGGCCAGGCGTTCGACGATGTGGTGCGCGGCGCCCTGGAACAGGTCGAAGCGCACCAACGGCGCCTCGACCCGGAACCGGCGCAGGAGATCCGGTACGAACCAGCCGGCCTGCGAATGCAGGAACGCCAGCCGCACGGTGCCGGTGTCGGGATCGCGAAGCTCGGCGATCCGCTCGGTGGCCGAACGGATCTCGGCGATGCTGCGGCGGGCATGCTCGAGCAAGATGTGCCCGTAGGCGTTGAGTCGCAGCCGCCGGTGCACCCGGTCGAACAGCGGCACCCCCACCTGCTCCTCGATCCGGGCCAGGGCGCGCGACAGCGTGGGCTGGCTGATGCCGAGTTCGGCTGCGGCGTCGGTGACATGCTCGGTTTCAGCGAGCACCACGAACCAGTGCAGCTCGTCGGAATGCATACGGCTGACTCTAAACGCGCTGATCACCGGGCGGGCTGTGCGATGCTGAGCCGCATGACCGGCAAGGTGCGGGTGGTGGTGGGTGATGACCACCCGATGTTCCGCGAGGGCGTGGTGCGCGCCTTGACCTCCAGCGGCGAGATCGACGTGGTGGCCGAGGCCGATAACGGTGCCGACGCATTGGAATTGATCCGAACCCACCGGCCGCAGGTGGCGCTGCTGGACTACCGGATGCCGCAGCTCGACGGGGCGCAGGTGGCCGCCGCGGTCAGCCGCGACGAGTTGCCGACCCGCGTTCTGTTGGTCTCGGCACATGACGAGTCGGCCATCGTCTACACCGCGCTGCAGCAGGGGGCGGCCGGCTTTCTGTCCAAAGAGTCCACGCGCAGCGAGCTGGTGAACGCGGTGCTGTCCTGCGCCAAAGGACGTGACGTCCTCGATCCGAACCTGGCCGCTGGACTGGCCGGTGAGATCCGTCGCCGCAACGAGCCGGACGTGCCGGCGCTGAGCCCGCGCGAACGCGAGGTGCTTGATCTGATCGCCAAGGGTCGTTCGATCCCGGCGATGGCCAAAGAGCTGTATCTGGCCCCGTCCACGGTGAAGACGCATGTGCAGCGGCTCTACGAGAAGTTGGGCGTGAGCGATCGCGGTGCGGTGGTCGCCGAGGCGATGCGCCGCCGGCTGCTGGACTGACATGGGCAACGGGCGCGTCGTCGAGTTCTTCACCACTCAGCCCGTCCGGGTCTCGGCCCTGCTGCGGCTCCCGTTGATCGGGCTGATCGTGGTGCTGGTCTCGGTGTGGGAGGTCGACCACTGGTTGCCGGCGTTGTACGCGGTGATCCTGAGTGTGTACGCGGCGGTGGCGCTGCTCTGGTTGGTGGTGGTGTTCCGCGGACCGATGCCGCCGTGGGCCGAATGGGCTTCCACCGCAGTCGATGTGCTGGTGCTCGTCACCTTGTGCGCGGTCTCCGGCGGTGCCACCGCGGCTCTGCTGCCGGTGTTCTTCCTGTTGCCGATATCCGTTGCGTTTCAAGACCGTCCGTGGCTCACCGCGCTGCTCGGTGCCAGTACCGCGCTGGGTTACCTGGCGGTGTGGATCTTGTACTCCAAGCGCGACGACAACGTCGGCCTGCCCGACATCGTCTACATGCACGTGGGGTTTCTGGCCTGGCTGGCGGTCGCGTCGGCCGCGTTGTCGTTCGTGTTGGCCCGCCGGTCCGCCCGGGTGCAGGCACTGCAGGAAGTCCGGCGCCAGTTGGTGTCGGAGTCCACCCGCGCCGACGACCTGCGCAATGCCGAACTGGCCGAACATCTTCACGACGGACCGCTGCAAACCCTGCTGGCCGCCCGCCTGGACCTCGACGAGATCCGGGAACGCAACCCCGATCCGGGGCTGGACCGGGTGCATGCGGCGCTGCAGGAGACCGCGGCCGGCCTGCGGTCCACGGTGACGGCACTGCATCCGCAGGTGCTGGCACAGCTGGGCCTCACCCCTGCGGTACGGGAACTGTTGCGCCAGTACGAGAACCGTCCAGATCTGACGGTGCGGGCAGATCTCGAGGAGGTGGGCCACCCCGACGGACAGGCGCTGCTCTACCGCGCGGCCCGCGAACTGCTGTCCAACATCAACAAGCATGCCGGGGCTCGCACGATCTCGGTGGGTCTGCACCCGTCGGGCGGGCGGGTCACGCTGACCGTGGCCGACGACGGTTGCGGCTTCGACCCGTCGACCGTGAGCCGGGCCGTTGCCGAGGGACACATCGGCCTGGCTTCGCTGCAGGTCCGCATCGAGGCCTTGGGTGGCTCGATGGCGATCAGTTCCGAGATCGGTTACGGCACCCAGGTGCGGGTCACGTTGTAGCCGCGGCTACTTCACACACGGTACGCCGGACACCTTCATCTGGCTCAGGTCGGTGGGTGCCGCGGATTTGGTGCCGGTCGCCGTCGCGGCCACCGTGGTCACCGGTGTGCTGGAGGTGGTCTCCTCCGTCGACGTCGCGGCGGTCGAATCCCAGCTCGAGTCCGTGCTCGAATCCCACTGCGACTCCGAGTCGCTGGATCCGGTCAGGTACTCGTCGCCGGGGAAGTCGGTGCCCAGCGTCAATTGCACTGTCCCGGGTACGATCTCGGAGGACGGGGTGGCCATCAGACCGAGTTCCTCGGCCAGTGACTGCGCGGCGTCCTCGGCGCCGGTCCCGTAGTCGATCGTGGTGACGGCCGCCAGGGATTCGGCGTCACCGATCTGTCCCTGAATGAATCCCTCTGCCCCGAAGGTGGTTTCGAGTTGCGCCGCCAAGCCGGTGTAGGTGGAGGCATTGATCACGTCGAGCACCGCACCGTGTCCGTCGAGCACATGCGCGGGTGCGGTAGGGGCGGTGCTCCCGTGGCCGGTGTCGCTGACCAGGTCACGGACGATGGCCCGGATCGTCGGGACGTCGACGATGTTGATGTCCTCGCCGAGCGAGTTCTGGCCGAATTCCTTGATCGGCAGGGTGTAGAGCGTGGGCGGTTCGCCGGTCAAGGCCGAGGCGCGGCTGGCGAAGCTGGCCAGGTCGAAACCGGAGTCCAGCGCGACGTTCTGCTTGGTGACGTCAAGCAGCTCACGCAGCTTGCTCGGGCTGGACAACGCGCCGCTCTTGCCGAGGGCCGATACCAGTGCCGCGATGAACGCCTGCTGGCGCCGGGTGCGGTCGAGGTCGGTGAAGTTCTCGTCGTTGATGTCGCGACGCTGACGAACGAAGGCCATGGCCTGTGCGGCGTCGATCTGCTGAACTCCCTTGCGGAAGTCGGCTCCCGAGTACGGGTCTGCGGTATCGGCGTTGAGGCAGACGGTGATCGGTGCCACCGCCTTGGCGATCTGGAAGAAGGCGCCGAGGGTGACCTCGACGAAATGGTCGATCGGGATGCCCAACAGGTTGCGGACCGTGGCGATCTGGGCTCGGCGCCCGGCCTCGCGGGCCTGCTGCTCGTGCGTCGACGTGTCTTCTTCGGAATCGGACTCCAGTGATTCCATCTCGCGTTGGTAGGCCCAACCGTAGGCCTGCTTGATCTTGCCCTTGCAGGGGTCGACGTCGCAGCCCGCCAGCTCGACGTAGTCGTCGCGGGGGATGGAGAACGCGGTGGCCGGGCTGCCGTCACCGGGGAGGTGCACCACGATCAGCACATTGGCGTTGTATCCGCCGACGGTCTCGTCGCCGGCGTGCAGTGCCTGATAGATGTCCTCGGGGAGCGGGTTGCCGTGCTGATCCAGCCGGCTGTCCAGGCCCATGATCAGAATGTTCTCGGTGTCCCCGGTGGAGACCGGTCCGCCTTCCAGCGCATTGGACGTCGTGATGCCGTCCAATGCGCCGTGGTAGGTCACCCAGCCCATACCGGTTCCGGCCAGCACAGCGGCCGCGGTCAGACCGATGGCGGCACGGCGGGCGACCTGCACGCCCCGTCGCGGCATCCGGTGCCGGGGAGCATTGGTGGCGTGCGCAGGTGCATTCATGGCACCTGCCATTATGAGGCCGTTCGCTGAAGCTGCTCGCACCGGGGAAAATCCCTGGTCAATTCGGCTGTCACAGCATTACCGTGCGCACCATGAAACTGCGCATCGCTCTGGGCATGCTGGTGCTGGCGGTCCTCGCGCTGCTGTTGAACGAATTGCTGGTGACCAGGGCACATCGCCCGGCCGAGGCGTCGGCCGGTGGACATGTGCTGACCTTGGACGGACCGGATCTCAACGTGCGGGAGTACGGACCGCCGGGGCAGCGCGCGGTGGTGTTGTTGCACGGGTATTCGGCGTCGATCGAGTGGTGGGATCGCGTGGCCCCGCAGCTGGCCCGCGATCAGCGGGTGATCGCGATCGACCTGGTGGGCCACGGCGGCTCCGAGGCGCCCAACGATGCGGCGGACTACACGGCTGCGGGGCAGGCCTCCGCGGTGCACGACGCTCTGGTCACGATGCCCGACTTCGTCAGGAGCCCAGCGCTCTAGTCCCTCCGCGAGCAGTCACAAACCCGTACTGTTTCGCCCGAAAAGCTACCGGTTTACGTCTGCTCGCGGCGCTCAGGAGCCCAGTCCGCGGCACTTAGGAGCTGAGCCCCCGCGAGATGACCAGGCGCTGAATCTGATTGGTGCCCTCGAAGATCTGGGTGATCTTGGCTTCCCGCATGTACCGCTCGACCCGGAAGTCCCGGGTGTAGCCCACGCCACCGAACACCTGCACGGCATCGGTGGTGACTTTCATGGCGGCGTCGGTGGCGACCAGTTTCGCCACACTGGCTTGCGTGGAGTACGGCAATCCGAGATCGCGGCGGCGCGCGGCATCCAGGTAGGTGGCCCGCGCACTGACCACGGCGGCGGCCATGTCGGCCAGCAGGAACCCGAGCCCCTGATGGTCGACGATCTTGCGGCCGAACGTGGTTCGCTCATTCGCGTACCGGACGGCCTCGTCCAGTGCGGCCTGGGCAATGCCGACGGCCACCGCGGCGATACCGAGCCGGCCGGAATCCAACGCGGAGAACGCAATCGACAGACCCTGGCCCTCGGCACCGATCAGCCGGTCGGCATCCAGGCGGGCGTTGTCGTAGAAGGCCGACGTGGTGGGCACCGCGTGCAGACCCATCTTTTCCTCGGGTTTGCCGAAGCTCAGCCCGTCAAGATCCCCGGGCACCAGGAAACAGGAGATGCCCTTCGACCCTTCGCCCGTGCGCACGAACAACGTGTAGAAGTCGGCCTTGCCACCGTGGGTGATCCACGCCTTGGAGCCGTTGAGCACATATGCGTCACCGTCGCGGGCGGCCTTGCAGTTCAGCGCCGCGGCGTCGGATCCGGCCTGCGGCTCAGACAGGCTGTAAGCGCCGATCTGTTCCCCGGAGAGCATGCCGGGCAGCCAGCGCTGCTTCTGCTCGTCGGTGCCGAACACCAGCAGCGCGTGCGACGACAGGCTGTGCACGCTGACCGCGACGCCGATGGCGGCCCAGCGCGCGGCGATCTCCTCGAGAACCTGCAGGTAGACCTCATACGGTTGCCCGCCGCCACCCCACTCCTCGGGTTGAGGCAGGCTCAGCAGCCCGGCCGCGCCGAGCTGGGCCATGACGCCCTCGGGGTACTTCTCGTCGCGTTCGTACTCGTCGACGATCGGGTCGAGGACCTTGTCGGCGATGTCACGGGTGAGCTCGATGAGGTCACGAGCCTCATCGGAGGGAAGTAGGCGGTCCACCGGCATAGTTGCATCTCCTAGTTTCTCGGTAGGACTGTACCCAGCCGCCTGGTCTACGGTGTCGGGGTGTGCACCAGGCCGGCGATGTCTGGATCGAGTTGTTGCAGCGCGACGATGACCGCCACCCGGTAATCCCGGCCGATCTGGGACCGTACGGTCGCCGTGCGGCCACGTCTTTCGGGCGGCCGGATCTCCTCGATGCGTGTTTCGAGGGCGTCGATGAGGTCCTCGAACTCGGTGATGAGCCCGGACAGGATCAGAACCTCCGGATCGAGAACCGCCTCCATCAGGATGGCGGTGTGTGCAATGCGATCGATGACCTCCCGAATGAGTTTCTGGGCGTTCGTGTTTCGGCTCGTTTCCTGCGCCACGGCGTCGAGGTCGATGTCCTTCAGTGGCACACCTTCGGTGTACGGGGCGACCGATTGCATGGCGTGTAGCGACATGCTGGCGTTGACGCAACCGGTTCTGCCGCACGAACATTGGGCATCACTGCCCGAGACCGGCATGTGTCCGACTGCTCCGGCCACCCCCGTCGCCCCCGTGTACGGCCGTCCGCCGATGATCAGGCCGACATTGACATGTCCTCCACAATCAAGCACCAGTGCCGAACGCACCTCCCGGGCATCACCGGCGATCGTCTCGGCCAGCGTCATGGCTTGCGTGGTGTCCTGCACTGCCGTCGGTATGCCGAGCGCGCGGGAGATCGGTCCACCCAGCTCCACGCGGGACCAGCCGAGTGATGCGGATTCGACGACCAATCCCGTTGTGCTGTCGATGAATCCGGGCAAACAGATTCCGGCGGCGGCGACCGGACCCCCACTGGGGTCGTCGATCAGCTGCGTGGCGATCCGGATGATCGAACGGATCACCGATGCCGGGGTCCTTCCGGGGGTAGGGGTCTCGTCTTCACGGAAGATCGTGCCGGTCGCGTCGGCGACGACGACACGCGCGCGACGCTCGTCGATCCAGATGCCCAGCACTCGTCGGGCCTGGGGGTTGCAGCCGAGCAGTTTGCGTGGACGACCGCGGTAACCCGGCCCCTCGACGCGGGAATCCAGCTCGACAAGGGTGCCGTCGTCGATCAACTCGCCGACGATGGCCGTGATAGCCGGGCGGCTCAGGCCGAGTTGGTCGGCGAGGTCGGCTCGGGCCAGTGGCCCCTCGGTTCGCAGGAGGTGAACGACGCGCTGGCGATGCAGCAGGTGCAGCACCTGCTTTTCCCGCCGCGCCGATTCTGACCGTTTCAGCAGAACCTCCTTGACGCCATCAACAGTATGTTGCTATTAAGTTCGTCACAGAAATTAAATAGGCATCTAGGGCATCGGAGCCGCGCCATGACCGCTAGCAATCCGCTCATCAATCCCTCGTTCACCTCGCGTTCGTCGAGCGCGCCGGCAAATTCGACGCCGTCACGTCGAACATCCCAAACTACCGCGCGTATCGGTGCATACAGCGGTGTCGTGGTGACCGGTTGGCTGGTCGCAGCACTCGCCACCGGCGTTGGCGTCGCCGCTGCGGATACGACCGGAACCTCCTCGTCGGACTCCTCGACGTCGAGTGCGGCGAACTCGGCGTCGTCCGGAGAGGGCTCGGCGGTGAAGCGAGCGGAGTCCGGCGCCACAGACAAGACCACGGTGGGGAAGGCCAAGAAAGCCGGCAAGCCGAAGCGGCAAGGAAAGACGTCGTCTGCCCGGGAGGTCGCGCCTGGCGTCACCGTCTCGAGCAGTGGCGGGGCGCAACACACCGATACCGACAGCGACACGAAAACCGCAGGCGCCCAGGAGGAATCGAGCAAGACAGCGTCGTTGTCCGAGGTGATCGACGCGCCCTTGAAGGCGCTGTCGTCGATACCGGACAAGGTTCGGTCGACAGTGCTGGACCTCTCGGTGCACAGCGACAAGCCGAGCGTGGCGGCGCCGGACCTGACACCGAGCGTTGCCTCTTCCCATACCTCGGACACTGCACAGTCGGCCGCACCGGTGAGTCGAGTGGACGTCAGCGAGACGATCAAGAGGTCAGTTGAGCGCGTCGAGGAGGTCACGGGCACGATCGCCGACACGGTTTCGGAGCAGATCACCGAGAAACTCGCCGTGCCGAAGCTGGCGGCTACCGTGCGTGAGGCCAAGTCGCTCGCCGTGTCGAGTGGTACGAAGGCACAGATCGCCACTGCCGCGGTGGTGACGCCGAAGAATCAGGTGGCTACGCCGGATCCGGCCGGCGTGCTCAACGGGATCGTGACGAGTCTGTTGAATCCGTTCCTGGCGCCGTCCCCGGATTCTCCTGAGCCGTTCACCCCGATGGCGTGGGCAGTGTTGGGCTGGGTGCGGCGCAATCTGTTCAATCAGGCGCCGGTGATCAGCAGCCTGACGACCACCGTGCAGACGGGCCAGACGGTGACGGGCAACATCGGGGTAAGCGACGCCGAGGGTGACGCGCTGACGTATACGGTGACGAAGGCGCCGGAGCATGGCACGTTGACGATCGATCAGAAGACCGGTGAGTTCACCTACACCCCCGACGACATCAACTACGATGCCGCGCAGACGGATACGTTCACGGTATCGGTCACCGACGGCAACCGGATCAATCTGCTCAGCCTGTTCAAACCCCGGACTGCGCAGCAAGATCTCGACGTCACCGTGCTCAATCCCACTGTCGAGCGGGTGATCCTGAACCTGCCCGACGGCATCACGAAGCCCAACACCCCGCGGTTCTCCGAAGACGGGCAGTCCATCTACTTCGGGGCCACGCCCGCCGACGGCGGCCGCCAGGAGATCTACCGGATCAGCGTCGACGGCACGAAGGTGGAATGCATCACCTGCGGTGTGTCCACAGAAGTCACCGCCGGGTTGTCGAGAGTTGTTCCCTTCCAGGATGGTTCGGGACGGTTGATGATCCAGGTGACAACCAGCCCGAACTCCTATGTCGTCTACGAAGAGGGTGTCGACGGCAGGCGGCTGGTTCCGGTCATCACCCCACCGGCCGGCGCACGCGTTCTCGATCCTCAGCGTGAGATGCGGATCTCACCCGACGGAACGCATGTGCTGTTCAGCCAGATTCAGATGACGCCGCAGGGTCTCATCACCGCGGTACCGGTGGTCGGCAAGCTGCAACGGACAGACGCCGGTTACGAGATCGCCGACGCCCGGGTGGTTTACCCCGTCGGCGAGGGTAAACAGTGGACGCCGGACGGCAAGGGCGTGATCATCCTCGGCGGCCGCTATGAGGCGGGCAATGTCGACGACATCGTGGTCGACCTGGAGACCGGTGAGGTCACCCGGCTGACCGGCAATCTCGACTACGACGAGGACACCGACCTCTCACCGAACCAGGAATGGATCGCCATCGGCAGTACCCGCGGCTACGGCGCCCTCACGCCGATGACGCGAATTGTGCGGCCGGCGTTCTTGCCCGCCGACATTCAGGGCGCGGTGTACCAGGCCTATGCCGGCTCCTCGGATGGCATGAACATCTCGAACCAGGAGTGGGCACTGGCGGTCGAGGATGACCTCAAGGGCGAGAACGGGATTCCGTTGTTCGCCGACGGCGACGGATACACCGCTCGCAGCATGGCGAGCTGGAACAACACCGGAGACGCGGTGAGCTTCTGGGAGGCCAGTCCAACCGGCGAATCCCGGCTCGTCATCGCCAACCTGAAGTACACCACCAGCGTTGGGCCGGTGGAAGGCGATCGGGTGACGCCGGATCCCACCTGGGCGCCTGAACTCAAGACTTACGTTCCGAGCGCGGCGCCGCTACCGCCCACGGGAACGTATGCCGGCGCGGGCGGTGGTACCGCGGTCGTCAGTGAGGTCACCGATGCCACGGGCCACATCACTCGCACGGTCACATATACCGATTACGTCAACGAGCAGGGGATGATCCTCAACGGCACCGAATCGACGAACACCACCGCCAGCCAGTCATCCATCCACTACCTCGCCGATATCACCGTGACCGGTGAGCACACCGGGTATCTGAAGGCGGATGCCACCATCAACAAGCTCCAGCGCACGATCACCGGCAACATCACCTCTGATCTCGACGGTGACGTGCAGAGCATCGTCGACCAGGACAGGATCGACGAGGACCGGGCGAACATGTAGTCCCTCGAACGCCCCGACCGCTCCGGCCCGCTCACCCACAGTGAGTGCGCCGGAGCGGTTGGCGTTCAGCGCATCCGGGCGAGGATCTGGATCTCGACCAACGCCCCCAACACCAGCTCGCTGACACCGACCGCGGTCCAGGCCGGGTAGGGTGCCGCCACGAACTCGTCTTTGACCTCGCCGAAAAGCTGGATGTGTTGCTGCAGGCCGACGTGGTAGCTGGTGATCGAAACGACGTCGGCGAACGTCAGGCCGGCCTCGGTCAACAGTCCGCGCAGGTTCTCGAACGCCAGCGTGAACTGGTCGCGTGGGTCGTCCGGCAAGGACATGTCGGGACGGATGCCCATCATTCCGGAACAGCGCAGGTGCTCGCCGTCGATCACCGCGGGCGCGTAATGGTGGGCGTCGTACATGTGCTGCATCCACGCCGGCACAACGATTTTCATGGATCGATTCTTATCCGCGAACAGACACAAAACCGTCCCTCTTCCGAGAAAAAGGGACGGTTTTGTGTCTGCTCGGCAGTGAAACTAGACGCGCTCCGGAGCGGGCAGGGCCGCCAGGATGTCGTTGACGCGGTCACGCGCGTCGCCGAAGAGCATCTGGGTGTTCTCCCGGAAGAACAGCGGGTTCTGCACGCCGGCGTAGCCGGAGGCCATGGACCGCTTGAACACGATGACGTTGTCGGCGTTCCACACCGTCAGCACCGGCATGCCGGCGATCGGGCTGCCCGGATCTTCGGCGGCGGCCGGGTTGACGGTGTCGTTGGCGCCGATGACCAGGACGACGGAGGTGCCGTCGAAGTCGTCGTTGATCTCGTCCATCTCCAGCACGATGTCGTAGGGCACCTTGGCCTCGGCCAGCAGCACGTTCATGTGTCCGGGCAGGCGACCGGCGACGGGGTGGATGCCGAAGCGGACATTGACGCCGCGCTCACGCAGCTTGCGGGTCAGGTCGGCCACGCCGTACTGGGCCTGCGCCACGGCCATGCCGTAGCCCGGGGTGATGATCACCGAGTCGGCGTGGGCGAGCAGCTCGGCCGCACCCTCGGCGGTGATCTCGCGGTGCTCGCCGTAGTCCTTGTCCTCAGCCGGGCCGGCTTCGATGCCGAAACCACCGGCGATCACGGAGATGAACGACCGGTTCATCGCCTTGCACATGATGTAGGACAGGTAGGCACCGGAGGAGCCGACGAGGGCACCGGTGATGATCAGCAGGTCGTTGCCCAGCAGGAAGCCGGATGCGGCTGCGGCCCAACCCGAGTAGCTGTTGAGCATCGACACCACGACGGGCATGTCGCCGCCGCCGATCGAGGCGACCAGGTGCCAGCCCAGCAGCAGGGCCAGCACGGTGACCACCACGAGCAGCCACAGGTGCGGATCGATGACGAACCACACGGTCAGCGCGATGAAGACGACCAGGGCGCCGACGTTGAGGGCGTTCTTGCCGGGCAGCATCAGCGGGGCGGACTTGATGCGCGCCGAGAGCTTGAGGTTGGCCACGATCGAACCGGTGAAGGTCACCGCACCGATGAACACCCCGATGAACACCTCGGCGGAGTGGATGCCCAGCATGCCGTCGCGGGCCAGCGCGGCGGCCTCGGCGCCGGCGGGGTCACCTTCGACGTGCAGGTAACCGTTCCAGCCGACCAGCACGGCGGCCAGACCGACGAAGGAGTGCAGCAGGGCGATGAGCTCGGGCATGCCGGTCATCTCGACGACCTTGGCGCGCCACAGGCCGATCGCCGCGCCGACGATCATGGCGCCGATCAGCAGGGCCAGGCCCAGCGGTTCGATCTTGCGGTCGAAGGCCAGCGCGACGGTGGCGATCAGGGCGATCGCCATACCGGCGATGCCGAAACTGTTTCCTGCGCGCGAGGTTTCGTGTTTGGACAATCCGGCCAACGCCAGGATGAAGAGCAGTGCTGCGACGACGTAAGCGGCCGTGGCAACGTTTTCTAAGGTGAGCATGGAATCCGTTCCAAAGTTCTTGTGGGCACGCAGGTTCTAGCTGCGGGAGAACATCGCGAGCATGCGACGCGTCACCGCGAAGCCGCCGAATACGTTGATGCTGGCCAGCAGGATCGCTGCGCAGGCCAGGACGGTGATCGGGAGGTTGCCGTGGCCGATCTGCAGCAGTGCGCCGACGACGATGATGCCCGAGATCGCGTTGGTCACCGACATCAGCGGGGTGTGCAGCGCGTGGTGCACATTGCCGATCACGTAGTAACCGATCACGATCGCCAACGCGAACACCGTCAGGTGCACCTGCAACGCCGCCGGGGAGGCCGCGATCAGCGCGAAGATCACCGCTGCCGCGGCGAACGTGATCCCAAGCCGACGCCCGGTAGACATCGGCGGCTTCTCTTCCTTGACCACCGGGGCCGCGGCCGGCTGGGCGGCGGCCGGGGCCGCCGAGACCTGCACCGGCGGTGGCGGCCAGGTGATCTCCCCGTCGCGCACCACCGTCACCGAGCGCTGCACCACGTCGTCCCAGTCCAGGACGACCTTGCCGTCCTTCTCCGGGGTCAGCAGCTTGAGCAGGTTCACCAGGTTGGTGCCGTAGAGCTGTGAGGCCTGAGCGGGCAGACGCCCGGCCAGATCGGTGTAGCCGATGATCGTCACACCGTTGTCGGTGACGATCGCCTGGTCCTTGACCGTGCCCTCGACGTTGCCGCCGTTGGCCGCGGCCATGTCGACGATCACGCTGCCCGGCTTCATCGAGGCCACCATCTCGGCGGTGATGATGCGCGGTGCGGGCTTGCCGGGGATCAGCGCGGTCGTGACGATGATGTCGACGTCCTTGCACTGCTCGGCATACAGCGCGGCCTCGCGCGCCTTGTAGTCGTCGCCCATCTCCTTGGCGTAGCCGGTCGCCGACACCTCGGCGGCTTGCGGATCGACAGCCAGGTACTCGCCACCCAGGGAAGCAACCTGATCGGCCACCTCCGGGCGCGGATCGGTGGCCCGCACCACCGCACCCAGGCTGCCGGCGGCACCGATGGCGGCCAGGCCGGCCACACCGGCACCCACGACGAGCACCTTGGCCGGGGGCACCTTGCCGGCTGCGGTCACCTGACCGGTGAAGAACCGGCCGAACTCATGGGCGGCCTCGATCACCGCGCGGTAGCCGGCGATGTTGGCCATCGACGACAGCACGTCCAGCGACTGGGCCCGCGAGATACGCGGCACCGCGTCCATGGCCAGCACCGTGATCGGGCGGGCCGACAACTTCTCGACAAGCTCGGGCTTGAGCGCAGGCGAGATCAGGCTGACCAAGGTCGCACCATCGCGCAGCTTGGCGATCTCGTCATCCTCAGGTGCATTGACCTTCAACACCACGTCGGCGTCCCAGGCCTGGCCGATCTGCGCACCCGCGTCTATGTAGGCCCCGTCGGCAAAACTCGAGGCGGCACCCGCGCCAGACTCCACGACTACTGTGTAGCCGAGCTTGACAATCTGCCCGACGGTTTGAGGTGTGGCAGCAACGCGCGTTTCCCCAGGCAGGGACTCGCGCGGTATCCCGATGATCATCGACTCCGGTCCGATCTGTTGGTTGGACTGGAGAAGAGTCTCCCATCTGCGTAACCGCTGTTGCGCTCCCCCCTCGAGGGCGGGCCCGCGAAGTTCCTACTGAATCGTTACAACCAGTCACGGCGTTTGAACATCGCGTACAGCAATACGACGAGCGCGACGATCAGGGCGCTACTGACGACGAACCCGGCCACGGTGTCGATTCCCGGGTAGGTCACGTTCTGCCCGTAGAAGCCGGTGACGGCCGTGGGCACCGCGATGATCGCGGCCCACCCGGTGAGCTTCTTCATCACCGTGTTGAGCCGGGCGTCTTGCAGTGACAGGTTGGTCTCGAAGACCGTGGTCACCATGTCCCGCAGGGATTCGGTCCACTCCGAGGCCCGCAGGACGTGGTCGTACAGATCGGCATAAAGGGGATCGAGTTCGGGCGAGGTGGGTGAATCCAGCCTGCGGTGCTGAATGGTGCTGACCACTTCGCGCATCGGCAACACCACCCGCCGCAGCTCGACGAGGTCCTTGCGCAGTGTGAAGGTCCGCCGTTGCAGGCCGCGCCGGGGACCGCGCTCGTCGAACAGTTCGTCTTCAAGGGATTCGATGGCGTCGTCGAGTGCCTCGACGGCTTCGAAGTGCCCGTCGACGACGACGTCGAGCAGGCCGTGCACCAGTGCGCCGACGCCGTAGCGCTGGCCACCGAGATCGTCGAAGCGGCGCGACACCTCGTTGACGTCGAACTCTGTGGCCGCGCCGTTGACACTGGGCAGCCGGACGGTGATGAGACCGCGCGGCAGGACGAACGCCGAGATGCGGTGCTTCACCAACTGCGACGTGAACGGCTCGGCGTTCCCATCGGGCTCCCGAACGTCCACCGCGTATACCGTGAAAAACGTATGTGTGTGGTACACAGACGCTTTCGTGCGTTCCTTGGGGGCGACGGCATCTTCGACGGCCCACGTGTTGAGGCCGAGTTCCTTGGCGAGTTCACGTAGCGCCTCGTGATCGGGATCGTAGATGTCGGCCCAGATCAGCGTGTCCTCGTCGGCCAGGCATTCGGAGATGGCCGAGAACGTGAAACCGTCGACCGGTTTCCCGGACCGCCAGATGCGTCCCTGCACGTGTCTCACATCCATCAGTCAAGCACCGCGGGATCGTTGCAGCGGTAGCCACGCGCGTGCTCGGTACTCTCGATGGGGACCTGCCCGATCTTGAACGCGAGGCCCAATATCCGATGAAGGATTCCCCACTCGACGGACTGATGGCCCGTGTCGGCGGTGTCAGCGGCATGGTCTATTCGGCGCTGCCTGTGACCGTGTACGCGACGGTCTCCGCGCTCTCGGGTCGGGTGCCCGCGATCATCGCCGCGCTGGTGACGGCGGCCGTCGTCCTCGGCTGGCAGCTGCTGCGCCGCGAGTCCGTCAGACCGGCGCTGTGGGGATTCGTCGGGGTGGCGGCTTGTGCGCTGCTGGCCCTGGTGACCGGGCAGTCCAAGGACTTCTATCTGCCGGGCATCTGGATGTCGCTGGCCTCGGCCATCGTGATGACCGGCTCGATCCTCGTCGGGCGTCCCCTCGTCGGGGTGATCTGGGCCTGGGCCACCGGCCGGGACGGCACCTGGCGCCAGGTCCCCGGGGTGCGGCTGGTCTTCAATGTCGTCACCGCGGTCTTGGCGACGGTGTCCTGGTCGCGCTTCCTGGTGCAGAACTACCTCTACGACACGGGCCAGGACGGGCTGCTCGCGGTGGCGCGCCTGGCGATGGGGTGGCCGCTGTTCGTCGTCACCACGACGCTGGTCCTGCTCAGTGCCCGCTACGCGATCCGCGCGACCACCTGAGCTGCCGATAAAACTCACCGGGATTTCAGCCCTTCACCACGGCGATCCCGGCCGGTACCAATACCCGGGTGAACGAGACGCTGCCCGGATGCTGTCGTCGCTGAAGCCTTGAACCCCCCGCTTCAGCAACAGAAAGCAGTCCAGAAGTGTCTGTGTTCGTCGATATCACCGCCGGCGAGTCCGACGCCGAGCCGCGTCGGGTCGCGCCGTCATCCCGCGGGCGTGTCCCGCTGATCCACCTCGCCCTGCCCGTGCTGTCGGTCGTGGTGTTCCTCGCGGTGTGGCAACTGGTGGCGTGGGCCGGCATCTGGAACCAGACGTTCGTGCCGTACCCGTCGGCGGTCTGGCGCGCCTTTCTCGACGTCTCGACCAGCCACGACGGCGTCCGCGGCTACGCCGGATACCTGTTGTCCGAGCACCTTTACATGACGCTGCGCCGAGTGTTGGCCGGTGTGGTGATCGGCGTGGTCCTCGGTGTGCTGCTCGGACTGCTGATGGGCTCGGTCGGCTGGCTGCGCAGCGTGCTCGAACCGTGGTTGACGTTCCTACGAGCGCTGCCCCCGCTGGCCTACTTCTTCCTGCTGGTGATCTGGCTGGGCATCGACGAGGCGCCCAAGATCACGCTGCTGGCGCTGGCAGCGTTGCCACCGGCCGCGGTCGCCACCACCGCGGCCGTGGTGGCCGCGCCGGTCGGATTGCAGGAGGCGGCCCGGGCGTTGGGCGCCACCCAGGCCCAGGTGATCCGCGACGTCGTGGTGCCCTCGGCATTGCCGGAGACCTTCACCGGAATCCGCCTGGCTGTCGGCATGGCCTATTCGTCGGTGGTGGCCGCCGAACTGTTCAACGGTATCCCCGGCATCGGCGGATTGGTCAAGGACGCAAGCAATTACAACAACACCCCGGTCGTGCTGGTCGGGATTTTCGCCATCGGGATCTCCGGTCTGGTGATCGATGGAGGTTTGCGCGCCGTGGAGCGGCGCGCTGTTCCCTGGAGAGGACAAATATGAAATTCAAGTCGTTGCTGGCCGCCGCCGCGATCTCGATGGTCGCGCTGTCCGGCTGCGCGGTGGACCACTCCGGAGACAACTCCAAGAAACCCACCATTCGCCTTGGCTACCAATCCTTTCCGAGCGGAGATCTGATCGTCAAGAACAACAAGTGGCTCGAAGAGGCATTGCCGGATTACAACATCAAGTGGACGAAGTTCGATTCGGGCGCCGACGTCAACACCGCGTTCGTCGCCAAGGAACTGGATTTCGCCTCGATCGGCTCCAGCCCGGTGGCCCGTGGCCTGTCCGCACCGCTCAACATTCCGTACCAGGTGGCGTTCGTCCTCGACGTCGCCGGGGACAACGAGGCGCTGGTGGCCCGGGACGGCGCCGGCGTCAACTCCATCGCCGATCTGCGCGGTAAGCGGGTCGCCACCCCGTTCGCGTCGACCGCCCACTACAGTCTGCTGGCAGCTCTGGCTCAGAACGGCTTGTCGCCCAATGATGTTCAGCTGATCGATTTGCAGCCGCAGGCCATCCTCGCGGCCTGGGACCGCGGCGACATCGCCGCGGCCTACAGTTGGCTGCCCACCCTCGACCAGCTACGCAAGACCGGCAAGGATCTCATCACCAGCCGGCAGCTGGCCAAGGACGGCAAGCCGACGCTGGATCTCGCCGTGGTGTCCGACGAGTTCGCCGACGCGCATCCCGAGGTCGTCGACGTCTGGCGGCAACAGCAGGCGCGCGCGCTGGACGTGATCCACAACGATCCGCAGGCCGCAGCCAAGGCGATCGCCGCCGAGGTCGCCCTGAGCCCGGAAGATGTTGCCGGACAATTGAAACAGGGTGTCTACCTGACCCCGGCCGAGGTGGCCTCACCCGAGTGGCTCGGCACCGACGGCGCGCCGGGGAACCTCGCTGCCAACCTGCAGAGCGCCTCGCAGTTCCTGGCGGATCAGAAACAGATTCCCGAGGCAGCTCCGCTGCAGACGTTCTCCGACGCCATCTACACGAAGGGGTTGCCCGATGTCATTGCCAAACAGTGACGTTGCCGGTGGCCTGAAGATCAAAAACGTCGCCCACCGTTACGGGCGTGGAGCGCAGGAGGTCACCGCGCTCGGTCCGGTGGATCTCGATGTCGAAGCCGGATCGTTCTTGGTCCTGGTGGGGGCGTCGGGGTGCGGTAAGAGCACGCTGCTGCGGCTGATCGCCGGGTTCGAAACACCGTCGCAGGGCCAGGTGGAGGTGTCCGGCACCCGCCCGACGCCTGGCGTCACTTCCGGCGTGGTGTTCCAGCAACCACGGTTGTTTCCGTGGCGCACGGTGGGCGGCAATGTGGATTTGGCACTCAAGTACGCCGGTGTGCCGCGTGAACGACGCTCGGAGCGCCGCGAAGAGCTGTTGGAGCGCGTCGGGCTGGAAGGTACCGCTCGCCGCAAGATCTGGGAGATCAGCGGCGGGCAGCAGCAGCGGGTGGCGATCGCCCGGGCGCTGGCGGCCGAGACGCCGCTGTTCCTGCTCGACGAGCCGTTCGCGGCGCTGGATGCCCTGACCCGCGAGCGGTTGCAGGAAGACGTCCGCCAGGTGAGCGCGGAGTCGGGCCGCACCACGGTTTTCGTGACGCACAGCGCCGACGAAGCGGCGTTCTTGGGGTCGCGGATCGTGGTATTGACCCGGCGGCCGGGAAAGATCGCGCTGGACCTGCCGGTGGAGTTGCCGCGGACCGGCGTCGACGCGCACGAACTGCGACGCTCGCCGGAGTACCTCAAGCTGCGGACGGATGTGAGTGACGCGGTCAAACTCGCTGCCGCGTAAGGCGTTCACCGAAAGTGACACCAGGGTGGCAAACCTTCACGGGTAACGACCCTGATGTCAGTTTCGGCGTAACCGGCGGTGCAGGAATCCGTCGATCAGGCCGGCGACCTCGTCGACATGCGTTTCCAGCAGGAAGTGCCCGCCGTCGAGCAGGTGGATCTCGGCGTCGACGGCGTCCTTGCCGAAGGCCCGCGCGCCGTCGGGCCCGAAGATGGGATCGCCTTCACCCCACACGGCCAGTACGGGAACGCCACTGGTGCGCAGGTATTCGTGCAGTGCAGGGTAGAGCGGTGCGTTGGTGGCGTAGTCGCGGAACAACTTGAGCTGCACCAGATCATTGCCGGGGCGGGAGACCATGGCCGCGTCGTGCACCCAGGTGTCCGGGTTGACCAGGCTCTCGTCCGAAACCCCGGTCAGGTATTGCCATTTGATGCCGTCCAGGCTCAACGCGGTCCGCACGCCCGCCTCCGTCTCGGGGGTCTGCTCACGCTGGTAGTCCCACACCGTGGTCCAGAAACTGTCGACGAAGCCTTCGTCGTAACCGTTGCCGTTCTGGGTGACGATCGCGGTGATGGCCTCCGGGTGTCGCAGGGCCAACCGCCAGCCGATCGGGGCGCCGTAGTCCTGGACGTAGATCGCGTAACGGTCGACCCCGAGTTGGTCGAGCAGGCCGTCGGTGAGATCGGCGAGTGCGTCGAAGGTGTAGTCGAACTCGGTGACGGCAGGCGCATCGGAGTGCCCGAAGCCCAGGTGGTCGGGAGCGATGACGTGGTAGTGCTCGGCGAGTCGGGGGATGAGGTCGCGGAACATGTACGAACTCGTGGGGAAGCCGTGCAGCAGCACGATCGCTGGCGCGTCGGGTGCTCCGGCCTCCCGGTAGAACAGCTGCTTCCCCTCGACGGTGGCGTAACGATGGTGCACGGTCATGACTAACTCCTATAACTAGTTTTAACGGTTAGGCACAGTCAACGCCGCGACGAGTAACCTGTCAATAGGTTTTTGGAGGTTAGTTATGAAGCTGGTGGAGGTCGGCTCGTGCGACGAGGCCCTGCTGCTCGATCTGCTCAACACCACGCCGGTGAGCGACGGCGTTCAGCACGACGTGCTCAAGGAAGCCCCCGGCGCGCAGGACTGGCTGCGTGAACACGGGATACGCAAGGCCGAACTGGCACACCTGATCGAGGCCCGGAACGTCCTTCAGGCCGTGGTGCGTGGGGCCGAGCCGGCTGCCGCGCTCGAACCGTTCGTCAAGGCAGTGGCACTGCGGGCGAATGCGACAGCGGACGGGCTGGACTGGGAACTGGACATCGATGATGCCCGGCGCGGGGCCGTACGGGCCGTGCTGGCCTGGGATGCGTTGCAGAACACGAGCCCGGGGCGGCTACGCGCGTGCGCGAACCCGGAATGTCAGCTGTTCCTGATCGATCGCAGCAAGCCGAACACCGCACGCTGGTGTTCGATGGCGATCTGTGGAAACCGAATGAAGGCGCGCCGGCATCACCGGCGCGCGAAAACTACAGAGGCTGACCAGCAGCCGTGATCACACCGGCGGGTATGCCGGGGGCGGGTAGACGCCGCGCAGACCCCAGGCCAGCCACGGAAAGAAGAAGTCACTCTCGTCGCTGAGGTCGTAGTCAGGATTCGGATCCATCCCCGCAGTCTAGACGCAGGACGCCAGGGGCGAACAGGGTCGAGAACGGAATTGCCTACACTCTTCAACCATCTAGTTGATTGATTTCCCGGGCGAGGTCCGGGCGATGCTGATAGTGAGTGTGCTATGTCATCCGATGCAGAGGGCGGCCGGGGGCGCGGAGGAACGGCTGCCAACGGGACATCCCGTCGCGATGAGCTGCTGACCGTGGCGGCCAAACTGTTCGCCGCGCGCGGTTATCACGGCACCCGGATGGACGACGTCGCCGAGGCGGTCGGCCTGAACAAGGCCACCGTCTACCACTATTACTCCAGCAAGTCGCTGATCCTGTACGACATCTACAAGAGCACCGCGGACTTCACCGTCGAAGCCCTGCACGACGACCCCACGGCCTCGGCGCGCGAGACCATCTACAACTTCACCCGGCGGCTGCTGGTCGGCATCGCCAACGACCTGGAGCGCGCCGCGGTGTACTTCCAGGAGGGGCCCTACATCGCCGAGTGGTTCACCGAAGATCAGGTGACCTACATCCGGCGTGCGGAGACTCAGGTCTACGAGCATGTCCGTGACGTGATCGACCGTGGGATCGCCAGCGGTGAGTTCTTCGACTGTGACTCCCACGTCCTGGCCCTCGGCTACATCGGCATGACGCTGGGCGCCTACCGGTGGCTGCGTCCGCACGGACGACGCACCGCCGAGGAGATCGCCGTCGAGTTCAGCACGGCCTTGCTGCGCGGGCTGATCCGCGACGAGACGGTCCGCAACGAATCCCCGCTCGGTGTCGAGATCGGGGAGAAGGCTTAGAACATGACCGATCTGTTCCGACTGGACGGCAAGGTCGCCGTCGTCACCGGAGGTGGTCGCGGTATCGGCCTGATGATGGCCCGCGGCCTGCTGCAGGCGGGGGCCTCGGTGTACCTGTCGAGCCGCAAGGAGGCCGAGCTCGATGCGGCGGTGAACGCGCTGTCCTCGCTGGGCCGGGTCGCCGCGGTGCCGGCCGACCTCGGCACCGCCGAGGGAGTCGCCGCGCTGACCGCAGCGGTCACCGGACGCGAGGACAAGATCCACGCCCTGTTCAACAACGCCGGCGCGGCCTGGGGCGCACCCTACGACGAGTTCCCGGAGTCCGGGTTCGACAAGGTCTACAACGTCAACGTCAAAGGCGTGTTCCTGCTGACGCGGGCGCTCACCCCGCTGTTGAATTCCGGTGCCACCGAAGAGGATCCGGCCCGGGTGATCAATACCGGCAGCATCGACGGCATCGTTGCGCCCGAGAAAGGACGCGACAACTTCTCCTACAGCGCCAGCAAGGCCGCCGTCCACATGCTGACCAAGCATCTCGCCGGTGAGCTGGCCCCGAAGATCCTCGTCAACGCGATCGCGCCCGGGTTGTTCGAGTCCCGCATGACCAAGGAGCTGTTGCGAGCCGGCGCAGATGAGGTCGGCGGGCACCTTCCGTTGGGCCGGATCGGCCAGCCCGACGACATCGCCGGCATCTCGGTGTTTTTGGCCAGCCGGGCCAGCGCCTACATCACGGGTGCGGTCATTCCCGTCGACGGCGGCGCGAGCACGATCCGATGAAGTTCTAGAACTCGATGATCTGGCGCACCGCGCGCCCGTCGGCGAGCTCGTCCATCCCGGTGTTGATCTGATCGAGCGTGATCGTGCCGGACACCAGGGATTCCACCGGTAGGCGCCCGGCCCGCCAGAGTTCGACGAAACGCGGGATGTCGCGCGATGGCACGGCCGAGCCCAGGTAGCTACCGATCAACGACCGGCCCTCGGCCACGAACCCCAACGGGGACACCGAGATTCGGGCGTCTGGCCGGGGGAGCCCGACGGTGATGGTGCGGCCGCCGGGACCGGTGAGAGCGATGGAGGTCTCGAGTGCGGCGGGATGTCCGGCTGCTTCGATCACCACGTCGGCCCTGAGACCGGCAGCCTGTTCGGGGGTGTAGGTCTCGTGCACCCCGAGCTCACGGGCGCGGGTGAGTTTGTCCGGGAGCTGGTCGACGCCGACCACGCGGACCCCGTCGTGGGCCAGCGCGGTCAGCGCCGCGGCCATGCCGACCCCACCCAGTCCGACGACCGCCACGGTCTGCCCCGGCCGAGGCACGCCCACATTCAGGACCGCGCCACCGCCGGTGAGCACCGCACACCCCAACAATGAGGCCACCACCGGCGGGACGTCACCGGCCACGGGCACCACCGAGCGACGGTCGACGACGGCGTAGGTGGCGAAGCCGGATACGCCGAGGTGATGGAACACCGGCTTGCCGTTGCGGGTGAGCCGGATGTCGCCGTTCATCAAGGTGCCTGCGCCGTTGGCGGCCGACCCGGGGCCGCAGGGCGTCAGGCCGTCCGTCGCGCACGCCGGACACGCGCCGCAGCGTGGCAGAAACGTCATCACCACCCGTTGGCCGACCGGCAGGTCGGTGTCCCCGGCCTCCACGATGCCGGCGGCTTCGTGGCCCAGCAGCATGGGCACCGGCCGTACCCGGTTGCCGTCCACCACCGACAGGTCGGAGTGGCACAGTCCGGCGGCTTCGATGCGCACCAGCAGTTCGCCGGGACCTGGTTCGGTGAGCTCCAGGTCGCTCACCTGAATCGGTTGCGATTCGGCGTAGGGGCGGGGAAGTCCGATGTGCTCGAGCACGGCGCCGCGGATCAACATGTCACCAGCCTGTCAGACTGCCGGGATGACCGACGGAGCCGAAGTGACCCGCGAGGACTTTCCGCTGCACTGGCCGGTGCTGACCCGATGGACCGACAACGACATGTTCGGTCACCTCAACAACGCGGTGTACTACGAGCTGTTCGACACCGCGATCAACGCCTGGATCAACACCAGTTGCGACATCGATCCAGTCGCCGCGCCATGGCTCGGGGTGGTCGCCGAGTCGGGTTGCCGCTATTACGCCGAGCTCAAATTCCCCGACCCATTGGTGGTCGGTCTGGCCGTGGCGCGGTTGGGCAACAGCAGCGTGACCTACCGGCTGGGGCTGTTCGAGCCCGACGGACCGGTGGCGGCGGTGGGGCATTGGGTGCACGTCTACGTCGACCGGACCACGCGTCGTCCCGTTCCCATTCCCGACGTGATCCGTGCGCTGCTGCAGTCGATATGCTCGCCGGATGCCACTCGTGAGCAAGACCGTCGAGGTTGAAGCCCCTGCCGAGCAGATCATGGCGATCGTCGCTGATTTCGAGGCGTACCCGCAGTGGAATCCCGAGATCAAAGGCTGCTGGATCCTGGCCCGCTACGACGATGGCCGGCCCAGCCAGCTGCGTCTGGATGTCGAGATCCAGGGGCAGTCGGGCGTCTTCATCAACGCCGTCTACTACCCGGCCGAGAGCCAGATCTACACCGTTCTGCAGCAGGGGGACCACTTCACCAAGCAGGAGCAGCGCTTCTCGGTCATCCCCTTGGGACCCAACAGCACCTTGCTCCAGGTCGATATGGACGTCGAGGTCAAGCTGCCGATCCCGGCCATGATGGTCAAGAAGCTCATCGGTGACACCTTGGAGCACCTGACCAAGGCCCTCATCGAGAGGGTGCAGCAGCTGTCGGCCTAGGCGGCACGGTCGGCAGCTGCCGCCCGCAGTTCCAGAACGCGGTTGCGGATGCGCCACTCGGTGGACCGAGGCATCTCCACGGATCGGTACCGGCCGCGCCGGGTGCGGAGCACTCGGTCGTGTGCCATTTCCCAGCGCAACGCATCGGAGATGGCCTTCGACGGCCGACCCGCCGTCGTGAATCCTTGATCGTCGAGCGCGTCGACTAGATCGGCGACCGATTGCGTGCCGTACTGGAGCAGTTGCATCGTCAGCACATAGCGGAGATTGGTGCCCCGCAACAAGAGTTTGTCCATCATGGCGTCACGTTGTCACGGGGCACCGACAGCTACCGCGGCCGCGGCTTTCGAACGCCTATCCGATGTGCCCGGCTATTAGCGACAATTCAGCGACAATCGCCACATTGGCATCCCAGGCCTCGCCAAACACATTGTCGCTGAGCGGTTTTGCCTCTCACGTCGCACTGACCTCTTGGGCCACCAAATGCCCCATGGGCCACGGATTTTGGGGTGCCCAGCTGTCAGCGACAGAGTCGCTCGCATGCGGACACTGGGCAGATGAGGCCCAAGAGGTCAGTGCGACGTGAGAGGCAAAACCGCTCAGCGACAATGTGTTTGGCGAGGCCTGGGATGCCAATGTGGCGATTGTCGCTGAATTGTCGCTAATAGCCGGGCACATCGGATAGGCGTTCGAAAGCCGCGGCCGCGGTAGCTGTCGGTGCCCCGTGACAACGTGACGCCATGATG